>DATCWZ010000773.1:0-6341 GCA_036566065.1 Streptomyces sp.
TGCTGTTCCAGCCGGCCGAGGAGGTCCTGCCGGGCGGCGCCGCCGACGCGGTCCTGGCCGGTGTGCTGGACGGGGTCGGGCGGATCATCGCGGTGCACTGCGACCCGAAGGTGGACGTGGGCAAGATCGGGCTGCGGATCGGGCCCATCACCTCCGCCTGCGACCGGCTGGAGATCACCCTGGACGGGCCCGGCGGGCACACCGCCCGGCCGCATCTGACCACGGACCTGGTCACCGCGGCGGCGAAGGTGGCCGTCGAGGTGCCCGCGCTGCTCGCCCGGCGCGTCGACGCCCGGGCCGGGCTCGCCATCACCTGGGGGCGGCTGCAGGCCGGGCACGCCTGCAATGTGATCCCGCAGCACGCGGAGATGTCCGGTACGGTCCGCTGCCTCGACCTGAACACCTGGCACGAGGTGCCGGACCTGGTGCACGAGGCGATCGACGAGGTGGCCGGAATGTACCGGGCCAAGCTCGTCATCAACTATGTGCGTGGCGTCCCGCCCGTCGTGAACGACGCGGAATCCATCGGCCTGCTCGACGCCGCGATGACCGTGCGCCGCGGCTCGTACTCCATCGAGGACACCGAACAGAGCCTGGGCGGCGAGGACTTCTCCTGGTACCTGGAGAAGGTTCCCGGCGCCATGGCGCGGCTCGGTGTGCGCACCCCCGGCGACACCCTCGGACTGGACCTGCACCGGGGGAACTTCGACGTGGACGAGGAAGCGATCACGGTGGGTGTGGAGCTGTTCACGGCATCCGTGCTGCTCGACGGCAGTGGTGCGTAACGGGACAGAACACGGGCGGGGTTACGGACGGAACACAGACAGGACACCTTCGGTTCACGACGATCCGATAACGGCTGCCGTAGGGGTCCTTTTCTGACATCTACGCGCGTTACGATCGCGGCGAAACCAGCGCCGGAAGAGGCGCTTCGGTCAGGTTTGAAGGAGCCTTCCCTTGCGCCGGATCACCAGGATTGCGACCGTGGGCATGATGTCCGCAGCGCTCGCGCTCAGCGTCACCGCGTGCGGCGAATCGTCTTCGTCGGACGCGGCTTCGAAGAAGTCGGGCAACACCACCGCCCTCGCATACGACATCGGCGGCCGCGGTGACCAGTCGTTCAACGACGCCGCCTACGCGGGTCTGGCCAAGGCCGAGAAGGACCTGGGCATAAAGGGCACGGAGGCCGAGCCCTCCGAGGGTGAGTCGGACGCGGACAAGGTCCAGCGCCTGACCGAGCTGGCGCGCGCCGGCAACAACCCGGTGATCGGCGTCGGCTTCTCGTACGCCCCCGCCATCAAGAAGGTCGCGCCGAAGTACCCGAAGACCACCTTCGGCATCATCGACGACGCCTCGGTGACCGGCAAGAACATCGCCAACATCGTCTTCAACGAGGAGCAGGGCTCCTACCTCGCGGGCGTCGCGGCGGCCAAGGTCACCAAGACCAAGACGGTCGGCTTCATCGGCGGTGTCGAGACCCCGCTGATCAAGAAGTTCCAGGCGGGCTTCGAGCAGGGCGTCGCGGACACCGACCCGTCGGTGAAGGTGCTCTCCCAGTACCTGACCCAGCCCCCGAACTTCGACGGCTTCTCCAAGCCCGACCTCGGCAAGGCCGCCGCGCAGGGCCAGCTCGACAAGAAGGCCGACGTCATCTACGCGGCGGCCGGTCTGGCCGGTTCCGGTTCCATCGAGGCCACCTCCAAGGCCGCCAAGTGGAACATCGGCGTCGACTCCGACCAGTACAACCAGAAGGGTCTCGCCGCGTACAAGGAGAGCATCCTGACCTCGGTCACCAAGGACGTCTCGGACTCGGTCTTCAATCTGATCAAGTCGGTCAAGGACAAGAAGCCGCAGTCCGGCGAGAACCGCTACGGCCTCGACAAGGACGGCGTCGGCCTGGCCATGTCCAACCCGGCCTTCACCAAGATGACCGACGTGGTCGCCGCCGTGAACAAGGCGAAGCAGGACATCATCAGCGGCAAGATCACCGTCAAGACCGCCCCGTAACGGCTTACGATCGTACGGCTGGTTTCCTGAGGGCCCGGAGCGCGCGACTGTCGCCGCTCCGGGCCCCCGGAGTGCCACCGGGAGAAGATCCGCCCGTTGCAGTGCCCTGCTCGCACAGGTCAGGAGTCGAAACGTTTGGCCTGTGCTGCGCATATGTGCTTTACGATTCGGCAGCGCTACGCGTGTAGACACCCCTCCGGCGCGATAGCTTCACCCCCGCCCCTGCCCCTCCGCCCCCGCTCCTGTCCGGTCAAGGAGAGTGCGTCATCAACGCGTCCAGCAGTCCCCCTGCCGTAGAACTGCACGGCATCACCAAGCGCTTCCCCGGCGTCGTGGCCAACCACGACATCGGCATCACCGTCCGCAAGGGCACCGTCCACGCCCTCGTCGGTGAGAACGGTGCCGGCAAGTCCACCCTGATGAAGATCCTTTACGGCATGCAGAAGCCGGACGAGGGCACCATCGCCGTGGACGGCGAGCAGGTCACGTTCGACAACCCCGGCGAGGCCATCGAGCGCGGCATCGGCATGGTGCACCAGCACTTCATGCTCGCCGACAACTTCACCGTCCTGGAGAACGTCGTCCTCGGCGCCGAGAAGATGTACGGCATCGGCTCCGGCGCCCGCAAGAAGATCAAGGAGATATCCGAGGCGTACGGTCTCGGCGTGAGGCCCGACGCGCTTGTCGAGGACCTCGGCGTCGCCGACCGCCAGCGCGTGGAGATCCTCAAGGTCCTTTACCGCGGCGCCCGCATCCTCATCCTGGACGAGCCGACGGCCGTACTCGTCCCGCAGGAGGTCGACGCGCTCTTCGACAACCTGCGCGAGCTCAAGGCCGAGGGCCTCACCGTCATCTTCATCTCCCACAAGCTGGGTGAGGTCCTCTCCGTCGCCGACGAGATCACGGTGATCCGGCGAGGTACGACGGTGGGCACCGCCGACCCCGCGAACACCACGACCAAGCAGCTCGCCGAGCTGATGGTCGGCACCGAACTGCCCTCGCCCGAGACCCGCGAGTCCACGGTGACGGATGTGCCGATGCTGCGCGTCGAGGGGCTCTCCCTCGGCGTCACGGACCCCGACGGCGTCATACGCGAGGTGCTCGCCGATGTCGGCTTCACCATCCACAAGGGCGAGGTCCTCGGGATCGCCGGGGTCGAGGGCAACGGCCAGACTGAGCTGATCGAGACGCTCGTCGGCATGCGCCTCCCCGACAGCGGGGTCATCACCCTGGACACCGCCGACATATCGCACGCGCCGACCCGCAAGCGGCGCGAGAGCGGCATCGGCTACATCCCCGAGGACCGGCACCGGCACGGCGTCCTGCTGGACGCCCCGCTCTGGGAGAACCGGATACTCGGGCACGTCACCGAGAGCCCCAACAGCCGGGGCTGGCTGCTGGACATCAAGGGCGCCAGGGCCGACACCGAGCGGATCGTACGCGAGTACGACGTCCGCACCCCCGGCATCGAGGTCACCGCCGGGTCCCTGTCCGGCGGCAACCAGCAGAAGCTGATCGTCGGCCGCGAGATGAGCCACAACCCGAAACTGCTGATCGCCGCCCACCCCACCCGCGGCGTGGACGTCGGCGCCCAGGCGCAGATCTGGGACCAGATCCGCGCGGCGCGCCGCGAGGGACTCGCCGTCCTGCTGATCTCTGCCGACCTGGACGAGCTGATCGGGCTCTCCGACACCCTGCGCGTCATGTACCGCGGACGGCTCGTCGCGGACGCCGACCCGGCGACCATCACCCCCGAGGAACTGGGCTCGGCCATGACCGGCGCCGCCGCCGGCCACCTCGAAGCACCGGAGGACGAGGCCTGATGAAGAAATTCGACAAGGACAGGCTGATCCTGGCCTTCGCCGGCCCGGTGCTCGCTCTGGTCGTCGCCCTCGCCCTCACCACGGTGGTCCTGCTCGCGTCGGGTCGTAACCCGTTCGAGCCGTACCGGATCATGTTCGAGTCGGCCGCCTACTCCGACGTGCAGGTACTGATCGTCAACCAGGCGGGCACGTACTACCTCGCCGCCCTGGCGGTCGCGGTCGGCTTCCGCATGAACCTGTTCAACATCGGCGTCGACGGCCAGTACCGGCTCGCGGCCATGATGGCCGCCCTGGTCGGCGCCGCCGTCGACCTGCCGGGACCGCTCCAGATCGCGCTGATCGTGATCGTCGCGATGCTGGTGGGCGCCTTCTGGTCCGGCATCGCGGGCATCCTCAGGACGACCCGGGGCGTCAGCGAGGTCGTCTCGACGATCATGCTCAACGCCATCGCGACCTCGCTGATCGCCTGGCTGATCCTCCCGAAGAACTTCGGCGAGCAGCCGGTCGGCTCCAACAACCTGACCACCGGGGACATCCCGGAGTCCGGCTGGTTCCCCGGGCTGTCCATGGGCGTCGAGGCGGGCGAGATCTACGGCTTCACCTTCGTCGCCGCCGGCTGCGGCCTGGCCTACTGGTTCATACTCAACCGCACCCGGTTCGGCTTCGACCTGCGGGCCACCGGTGCCAGCGAGAGCGCGGCGCAGGCATCGGGCGTCGACGCCAAGCGGATGATCCTCACCTCGATGCTGATCTCCGGGGCCGTCGCCGGTCTCGCCGGTATGCCGACACTCCTGGGCGACACACACACGTACAGCCTCGACTTCCCCACGGGCGTCGGATTCACCGGCATCACCATCGCGCTGCTCGGCCGGAACAACCCGGTGGGCATCGCGCTGAGCGCCCTGCTGATCGCCTTCCTGGACAAGTCGTCGGCATCCCTCGACCAGCACGGGTACGAGAAGGAGATCGCCACGATCATGCAGGGCCTGATCGTGATCTCGGTCGTCGTCAGTTACGAACTCGTCAGGCGGTACGGGATCCGCCGCCAGCAGCAGAAGGTCGGCGAGGAACTCGCCGCCGGGAAAGCCCTCACGACCGAGAAGGAGGCGGCACTGTGAGCACCAGCGAACTCTCCGCCGCACGCGTCGCCCCCACAAAGGGCGGGCGCCGCAAGCCCTCCCTGCCGGTCATCCTCCTGCTCGTCGCGGGAGCGCTCGCCCTGATCTCGCTGGTCCGGCTGATCAGCGGCGCCAACGACGTGACCTCGGTCGGCCAGGTCAGCGGCGCGCTGGAACTGGCCGTGCCGATCGGCCTGGCCGGTCTCGGCGGTCTGTGGGCCGAGCGGGCCGGTGTCGTCAACATCGGCCTCGAAGGCATGATGGTGCTCGGCACCTGGTTCGGTGCCTGGGCCGGATTCCAGTGGGGCCCCTGGACGGGCGTCCTGTTCGGCGTCATCGGCGGCGCGCTGGGCGGCCTGCTCCACGCGGTCATCACCGTCACGTTCGGCGTGAACCACATCGTCTCCGGTGTGGCCATCAACATCCTCGCCGTCGGCGTCACCCGCTATCTGTCCAACTTCGCCTTCGACGGCGTGGAGGGCGGCTCCTCCAAACAGTCCCCGCGCATCGACCCGATCGACAAGATCACCATTCCGGGTCTCTCGGACTGGCTGCAGGACGTCCAGCAACTGCACTGGTTCTTCGTCTCCGACGTCGCCGGGATCGTCGGCGGCCTCGTCACCGGACTCTCGCTGCTGACCGTCGTCGCGCTGCTGCTGGTCCCCGGCACCTGGTGGGCGCTGTGGCGCACGGCGTTCGGTCTGCGGCTGCGGTCCTGCGGTGAGAGCCCGGTGGCCGCAGAATCGCTTGGTGTGAACGTCTACCGGTACAAGTACATCGCCGTGACGATCTCCGGCGGACTCGCCGGGCTCGGCGGCGCGTTCCTCGCCATCGTCGCCACCGGCATCTACCAGGAGGGCCAGACCGGCGGACGCGGATACATCGGCCTCGCCGCGATGATCTTCGGCAACTGGATGCCGGGCGGCATGGCACTCGGATCGGGCCTCTTCGGCTTCACCGACAGCCTCAAGCTGCGCGGCGGCGCGGAGAACGTCCACGCCATGCTGCTCCTGCTGGCGATTCTGCTGGTGGTGGCGGTGATCTGGCAGCTCTACCGGAAGAAGTACGTGGCCGCGGTGATCTCGGCGGCCGTGTCCGCGCTGCTGTTCGCCTGGTACCTGCTGACCGACCAGGTGCCCAGCCAGTTCGTCGACGCGGCACCGTACGTCACGACGCTGCTGGTGCTCGCCCTGTCCGCGCAGCGGCTGCGGATGCCCAAGGCGGACGGCCTGCCCTACCGCAAGGGTGAGGGCACATGACGCGCCCGGCCGGGGGCCCGGAGGCGGGCGGCGCCGACTGGGAGGCGCTGCGTGCGGCGGCCCGGGACGCCATGTCCCGGGCGTATGCCCCCTACTCGGGCTTCCGGGTCGGCGCGGCGGCTCTCGTCGACGAC
>DATCWZ010000417.1:0-3422 GCA_036566065.1 Streptomyces sp.
CTCGATGGCCGGTGACCCCGCCGTGCTCAGCTCCAGGCCGCCGGCTTCGTCATCGGCCATGAAATCGCCCACCATGTACTGGGGCACGCGTCGCCCGTAAGCGCCTTCTCACCGGACGAGCGTCTGCCGGTGTGCTCCGGCGACCAGCGTCCGCCGCGGCGTCAGCCACCCGCCCGCACGAGCCAGGGCCGCCCTGCTTCTCGAACAGCTCGGCAGCCAGGAACAGCAGTTCACTCGTCTGTTTCTCAGTACGCTCCTGAGCGCGACGGAGAATGCGTGCGCTTTCAGTGAGTCCGCGCGCGTATTCGACTGGCAGTGGGTGGCCGCGGCGCCTGCCCTCTCCTCCGCGCAGCCCGTGGAGTACCTGCGCCGCATCGCCGAACTGGACGCACTGCAGTGCCGGTCCGCCGAGGCACTGGCCGACGTCATGGAGGTCCTGGACCGGCAAACCGGTGTCCGGGTGGCGGAGGGCGCCCGCCTCGCAACCGGCGGACGGCCGGAGGCCGCGCTGCTGAGCTGGGGACTCTCCGAGGACGTGGTGGCCGCTCTCTGCGATCCGGACAGGGCGCTGCTCTTTCACACCTTGGTCAGCCGGTTACGTCGCAGCTTCACGGAGCTCGGTATGCCGCGCTCACCGGCTCTGACGGCGGCGGTGACCGCCGCGCAACTGGCAGGCTCGGTACCTGCGGTGTTGCCTCCGCGCACTCGTTAGACTCGGCGGATGGCGAAGTATTTCGACGTACACCCCGAAAATCCGCAGCGGCGCACCATCAGCACCGTGGCGGCCAGTATCCGGTCGGGGGCGCTCATCGCGTATCCGACGGACTCGTGCTACGCGCTGGGATGCCAGCTCGGCAGCCGGGACGGTCTCGCCCGGATCAGGTCGATCCGGAATCTCGACGATCACCACCACTTCACCCTCGTGTGCCAGAACTTCGCACAGTTGGGGCAGTTCGTGCAGATCGACAACGACGTGTTCCGTGCGATCAAGGCGGCGACGCCCGGCAGCTACACCTTCATCCTTCCGGCGACGAAGGAGGTGCCGCGCCAGTTGCTGCATCCGAAGAAGAAGACGGTCGGGGTCCGCATCCCCGACCACACCGTCGTCCAGGCACTCCTCACGGAGCTCGGCGAGCCGCTCCTCTCCAGCACGCTGCTGCTGCCCGACGAGGAGGAACCGATGACTCAGGGCTGGGAGATCAAGGAACGCCTCGACCATGTGGTGGACGCCGTCATCGACTCGGGTGACTGCGGCACCGAGCCGACCACGGTCATCGACTTCTCGGGCGGCGACGTCGAGATCGTACGCCGCGGGGCGGGCGACACCGCGCAGTTCGAGTAGCGCACGGGCGAAGGGGGTCTCACCCCGGTCCGCCGCGTCCTGGTGTGTCCTCCGCAGGTGCGAGCGGCATGGCGCCGCCGCCGCGCAGGCGCTCCACGTCGGATGCGCGCACCTGGATGACGAACAGGGCCACCAGTGCGGCGAACACGGCGAACACGGCGGCGGCGATGAAGGCGTCCGCGATACCCGATGTGAGGACCTGGTCGCCCCATGTCCCCGGGAGCCGGCCGGTCTTGCGGAACTCCTGCAGTTGTGCCGGGGTGGCGCTCTTCAGGAACCGCGGCACCAGATCGGTGGCCTCGTTACGGCTGGCCGTGCCGAAGACGGTGACCAGGATGGACAGGCCGAGCGACCCTCCCACCTGCTGGCTGGCGTTCAGGACCCCGGAAGCCGCACCGGCCTCCCGGGACGCCACGCCCGACACCGCCATGAGCGTCAGCGAGACGAACTGCATGCCCATGCCGAGTCCGAAGACCAGCATCGGCCCGAGGATGCTCCCCAGGTATGTGCTGTCGACATCGGTCCGGGTGAGCCAGGCAAGTCCGCCGGCCGCCAGGATCGCACCCGCCACCATGAAGGGCTTCGGGCCCCACTTCGGCAGCAGTTGTGAGGTGAAGCCCGCGCCGATCGCGATGATCACACTGACCGGCAGGAAGGCGAGGCCCGCCCGCAGCGGGCTGAAGCCCAGGATGTTCTGGACGAACAGGGTCAGGAAGAAGAACATCCCGAACAACGCGGCGGCCAGGCTCAGCATCATCGCGTACGTACCGGCCCGGTTCCGGTCGCGGAACAGCCACAACGGGGTGATGGGCTGCCTGGACCGGCTCTCCACCGTGATGAAGACGCCCAGAAGCACGACGGCTCCCGAGAAGGCGAGGAGTGTCAGGCTGTCGCTCCAGCCGTCCTCGGACGCCCGGATGAATCCGTAGACGAGCAGCACCATGCCCAGGGTGGAGGTGAGCGCGCCCAGGAGGTCGAAGTGGCCCGGGTGGCGTTCGGACTCCGGTATGTAGCGGGGCGTGGCGAGCGCGATCAGCAGGCCGATGGGTACATTGACGAACAGGACCCAGCGCCAGTCGAGCCACTCCACCAGCAGCCCGCCCGCGAGCAGTCCGATCGCGCTGCCGCCTGCCGAGACGGCAGCGAAGACACCGAACGCCCTGTTGCGTTCGGGTCCTTCGCGGAAGGTGGTGGTGATCAGCGAGAGTGCGGTCGGGGAAGCGATGGCTCCGCCGACACCCTGCACGGCCCGCGCTGCGAGCAGCTGCCAGGCTTCTTGCGAGAGTCCGCCGAGCAGGGAGGCGAAGACGAAGAGCAGGATGCCGAAGATGAAGACTCTTCGGCGGCCCAGAATGTCGCCGAGCCGCCCACCGAGCAGCAGGAGACCGCCGAAGGTCAGCGTGTAGGCGTTGACGACCCAGGACAGGGTCTCGGTGGAGAACCCCAGGGCCGTCTGGATGTGCGGGAGGGCGATGTTCACGATGGTGATGTCGAGGACCACCATCAACTGGCACGAGGCGATGACGAGGAGCGCCATCCCACTGCCCCGGCCCTGGGCCGGGGATCCGGCGGTGTGCGGAGCTGTCGCGTGGGAATCCGTCATGTCACTGCTTACGTCTCGGATCAGTGGTGAACAGAAACGTGCACTCATCGACGCTAGGCCCGAACGGGTGGCCTCGCCATTCGGAGCCGCGGAAACAGCTCGCGGTGAGTGCCACCATGAATCGCATGCTCCGAAAGGATCCGGAATATGGCCATCGCGACCTACTGCCTAGTAGCACTGGACTGTCCCGACCCGCAGTTGCTTGCGGCCTTCTACCACTCGGTGCTGGGCGGCGAGGTGAGGAACGACAGCGATGACTGGTACGAACTCCATGTCCCCGGCGGTGCGCGCATCGCGTTCCAGCGGGCCCCCGGCCACCAGCCGCCTGACTGGCCACGCGCGGACCACGACTCCCAGCAGGCCCATCTGGACTTCGACATCGAGGACATGGAGCGCGCCCAGGAGCAGGTGATCGCCCTCGGGGCCACGCCGCTGGATGTGGACGACCGGGGTGGCGAGCGCAACTTCAGGGTGTAC
>DATCWZ010000240.1:0-13871 GCA_036566065.1 Streptomyces sp.
CCTCGGCCAGGACCCCTACCACGGCGAGGGCCAGGGGCACGGGCTGTGCTTCTCCGTACGGCCCGGTGTGCGGACGCCTCCCTCGCTGCGCAACATCTACAAGGAGATGAACGCCGAACTCGGCCTGCCCGTACCGGACAACGGATACCTGATGCCGTGGGCCGAGCAGGGCGTCCTCCTGCTCAACGCGGTGCTGACGGTCCGGGGCGGCGAGGCCAATTCGCACAAGGGCAAGGGCTGGGAGAAGGTCACCGACGCGGTGATCCGCGCGGTGTCCGCGCGTAAGGAGCCGGCTGTCTTCGTGCTGTGGGGTAATTACGCGCAGAAGAAGCTTCCCCTCATCGACGGGGAGCGGCATGTGGTTGTCAAGGGCGCGCACCCCTCGCCGCTGTCGGCGAAGAAGTGGTTCGGCTCCCACCCCTTCACCCAGATCAACGAGGCGCTGGCGGCCCAGGGGCACGACGCCATCGACTGGCGCATACCCGACCTGGGCTGACAGGCGTGACCGGCCGGCGGGCCGGGGCCCGCGCCTGAGCCGGATTGCCGGTGCCTGCGGTTAGCGTCGTGGCGACGGCGGTCGGCTGGACGGGTGCGAGGGAGAGCGCGGTGTCGGAGCGGCGGCGGGCGGCGGAGCGGGACGCCGTCATGACCAGGATCGGCCAGGCGATCATGCTGCTGCACGCCGGGGACCGGGAGGAGGCCCGCAACCGCTTCGGTGCGCTGTGGGCGGAGATCGGCGAGGAGGGGGACGCCCTGCACCGCTGCACCCTCGCGCACTACATGGCCGACGCCCAGGACGACCCGGGGGACGAACTGGCCTGGGACCTGCGCGCGCTGACCGCGGCGGAGGGCCTGGCGGCGGAGGAGAGCCCGGCGGGCGAGCGGGGGGCCGGGCACCGGGACGCCCTCGCCGTACGGGCCTTCTATCCCTCGCTCCACCTGAACCTCGCGGCGGACTACCTCAAGCTGCGGCGCCCCGATGCCGCCCGGGTCCATCTGGACCGGGCGCGGGCCGCCGCGGGAGGACTCACGCACGACGGGTACGACGGCGGAGTCCATGCCGCCATCGGCCGGCTGGAGCAGCGGCTGCTGGACGAGTGAGCCGAGGCCGCTCACGCGGCCGCGTATGCCGTGTACGTACAAGGGCTCACCCGCAGGTCCTCGTACGCGCGCACGTATGCTGCCGGAACCAGGGACGGGTCCGGGCACAGCCGTGCCATGACCCGCCGTGACAGCGACAGGGAGACCCTTGTGAAGGTCGGCTGCATCGGGCTCGGCGACATCGCGCAGAAGGCATATCTGCCGGTGGTGACCACAGTGCCCGGGCTCGAACTGCATCTGCAGACCCGCACCCCGGCCACCCTCGCCGCCGTCGCCGAGACCTACCGGATTCCCGCCCGCCAACTGCACACCGACCTCGATTCGCTGCTCGGCGAGGGACTTGACGCGGCCTTCGTGCACGCGCCGACCACCGCGCACCCCGAGATCACCGCCCGGCTGCTCGAAGCGGGCGTGCCCACCTACGTCGACAAGCCGCTCGCCTACGAACTCGGCGACTCCCGGCGCCTGGTCCACCTGGCTGAGCAGCGCAGCGTCGGCCTCGCCGTGGGATTCAACCGCAGGCTCGCCCCGGCGTACGCCCAGTGCGCCGAGCACCCGCGCGATCTGATCCTCATGCAGAAGAACCGGATCGGCCTGCCGGAGGACCCGCGGACCATGGTCCTCGACGACTTCATCCACGTCGTCGACACCCTGCGCTTCCTGGTGCCCGGACCCGTCCGGAGCACATCGGTCCGGGCCCGGATCATCGACGGGCTCATGCACCATGTGGTGCTGGAACTGTCCGGCGACGGCTTCACCGCCATCGGCATGATGAACCGGCTCAACGGATCGGGCGAGGAGATCCTTGAGGTATCGGGCCACGACAGCAAGCGCCAGGTCCTCAACCTCTCCGACGTCATCGATCACAAGGGCCAGCCCAGCCTGCGCCGCCGGGGCGACTGGGTCCCCGTCGCCCGCCAGCGCGGCATCGAGCAGAGCGTGCTGTCCTTCCTCGATGCCGTAAGGGCCGGGAAGGTACTCAGTGCCCGGGACGCCCTGGCGACTCATGAACTCTGTGAGCGGGTCGTACGGGACGCGCTCGAGCAGGCCCTCTGAGCCGCCGCACCCCGGCCGCCGCGCCCAGCACGACCAGCACGGCCACCGCCCCGTACACCGCCCAGTCACCCAGTTGGACGTACAGCGTGCTGCCCCGGGCAAGTGGGACGTCGTACACGGTGGCGGCACTCGCGTCCGTACCGAGTTGCTCGCCCACCGGCTCGCCCTCCGGCCCGAACGCCGCGCTGATACCCGTGAGCGTGGCATGCACAGCGGGGCGGCCGCTCTCCGCCGCCCGCAGGGCCGCGAGCGAGGCGTGCTGCGCCGGGGCCCAGGTGTTCTGGAACGTGGACGTGGACGACTGAAAGACCAGCAACTGTGCGCCGTCCCGCGTCAGGTGCCTGCTCATGTCGGGGAACGCCGACTCGAAGCAGACCAGCGGTCCCAGCCGCAGCCGGCGCTCACCGGGCAGGTCCATCACCACGGGGTGGCTGCCCCGCAGCCGGTCCTCGCCCGCGGCCTTGCCGACCGACGTGGCCCAGCCGAGCATCGAACGGGCGGGGATGTACTCGCCGAACGGCACCAGACGCATCTTGTCGTAACGGTCCCCGGTCGGCCCGTCGGGACCCACCAGCACCGCGGACTTGAAGATCCCGGCCCTGCCTGCCCGGTCGGTCTGCCTGGCATCCATATTGACCAGCACGGGGGCGCCCACCAGCCGGGAGAGCTCCGCGATGTCGTCCGCCGTCCGCGGGCTGCGCGACAGGTCCACCGCGAGGCTGCTCTCACCCCACACCACCAAGTCGACGTCCCGGCCCGTGAGGGAGCGCGTCAGTTCCTCACTGCGCGCGAGTCTGCGGTTGACGCTGCCCGGGCCGTCGATGATGCCCGGCTGTACGACGGCGATCCGGGCCTGCCCCGCCGGCTCCGGCTGCGGGGCCCAGGCCCACATCGCCGCCGTCGCGAGCGTGCACCCCACGAGCGCGATGACGGCGGCTGTGCGTGCCGCGGCTCCCACGATCAGCAGGACGACCGCGGTGTTCACGGCCAGCACCAGCAGGCTCACCAGCCATACGCCTCCGACCGAGGCGGCGCGCAGGGCCGGGGAGAACTCCCACTGGCTGGCCCCCAGCAGCCCCCAGGGCCCGCCGAGCCCTTGCCAGGAGCGTACGAGCTCGATCATCAGCCACCCGGACGGCAGCGCGGCGACGCACACCAGTGAGCGCGGGACGGACGGTGTTCCGCCGAGCAGCCGGCGCACCAGGACGCCCCAGGGTGCCCAGAGCAGCCCGAGGGCGGCCCCCAGCACCACGATGAACACATGGAGGCTCGGTACCAGCCAGTGGTGCACGGCGATCATGAATCCGATGCCGCCGAGCCAGCCGTCGAGCGCGGCACGGCCGTCCGTGCCGGCCGACCGGATCAGCAGCAGCCAGGGCACCAGGGCGACATAGGCGAACCACCACAACGACGGCGCGGGGAACGCCAGCGCGGGCAGCGCACCCGCGAGCACAGCGCCCGCGCCGCGCCACCGGGGTGAGTACCGCAGGTGTCCGAACCACTCGAGCGGACCGCCCGATGCCACCAGGCCGGACACCTGCCCGTCCGGAGCCCGGCCGTCCGGAACACCGCCGTCCGGGGCTCGTCCACCGCGAATCCGCATGCCCTGCCTCCTCACCGGACTCCCCGCGTACATCCAGTGTGGGGCAGGAGATCACGAGGGGACAGAGGACATCGCCGCCACTTCCGCCGGTACGGGGCCGGTCAGCCCGCCGACTCACCCGCGTGGGGGCCGGGCACACCCTCCGCCGCTCACGCTCCGCCGAGCCGGTGACGCCTGCGCCACGCGACCAGGGCCGCGCCCACGCCGGACAGCACGATGAACGCCATGGCGGCCAGGAACCCCGGGGACGTAGGAGAGGACGCCTCGCTGCCCGCGATGACGTAGGCGGCGGTATTGGGGATCGAACCGAGCCCCGTGGCCAGCAGGAAGGGCGGATATCCCATGCGCGAGGTCGCCGCGCAGTAGTTGGCCGCGGCGAACGGCACTCCGGGGAAGAGCCGCAGCGCCAGCATGGACCTGAAACCGTGTCTGCTCAGCAGTCCGTCCGCCGCCCTGAGCCAGCGCCCCCGCAGCAGCGTACGCAGCGCGTCCTGCCCGAGCACCCGGCCCAGCATGAACGACACCCCCGCACCGAGCACCGTGCCCGCCAGGGCCGCGGCCAGACCGGCCTGCGCGCCGAACAGCGCACCCGCGGCGAGATTGAGCAGCGGACGCGGTACGAACGCCACGGTGCACACCCCGTACGCCACACCGAACAGCATCGCCGCGCCGCCCCCGGTAAGCCGCGTCGGCCAGCCGGAGGCGAGCAGCCGCTGAGGCTCGAACAGCAGCATGGCGCAGCCCGCGGCCACCAGCACCGCGACGAGCAGCGAGAACCGCGACCACGGAGACAGCAGTACCCGCGAACAGCGCACGGCGATACCGGCGGCGGGCCGGACAGCGGGGACGGGGTCAAGCATTGGCCGAGACTAACCGAAACGTGTGGGTGATCGCCGTAATGCGCACATGACGGGCCGTGCGTTACCTGCGCTCGTATCGCCAGGGCAGCGAGCCGGTAGCTTGGCACCAGGACGCCGAGTTCCCCGACGCCACCTCCGATTGGTCGGCTACACCACACCAGAGGACACCATCGCCCGAACTTGCAGGTCGTGCTCCGGGCGTGGAGTTCGAAATGGATACGGCCGCCTGGACGTCGTTCCCGATGCCCCGGCCTGCGGGACGAAGCTGCGCCGGAGTACGCCGAAGCTGATTGCGGTGGCCAACGAGCGGGTGTCAAACGCGAACATCCGCGCCCTGCACGGCGTCTGCGCCCATAAGGGCCGGCTCCGCTCTATCGGTTGCCGACACGGCTGCACCTGCCGCGCCGGTGGAGCGTCGGACACCGCCGGACGGGTACCACCGTGCGATCCGAGGCGCACCGCTAGGCCACGCCGCCATCCGTGGTGGCCTCCATCTGCCCCGTACCGTACCCGCATTGAACTGGAAGACGGGGCACATGGAAAGTAAGTACTATATCGACTTCCTCCGAGACCTTCTGAGTCTCGATGACGCGGTGCGTACGGAGGCGAGCGACCACGTTCAGGACTTCGTGCATCTGCTCTCCGGCACCCAAGCCAGGGTGGTAGGGGACCTAATCGCCATGCTGGCCCCACACGAGGAGTCCGGGGTGGCTCTCGAGGCACTCCTGCACGCGCTGACCGATCTCGACGGATGCGGGAAGCTCGATGGTGTCGATCTCACACCCTTGGGGGAAGTCGCGGAATCCATGATCCACGTAGAACACCGCGAGTACATGGAAGAATTTGCCCCGCGCATCGCAGGGGCGAGTTCAGCGGCATCTCCCGCCCAGCCCTCGTACTCAACGGAATCTGGAGATGATCATCTGCGAGGAGAACTGTGACTACGTACAATGTGAAGTCCTTGAGGGGGGCGATGTATGAATTCCAAGGTTGGTTCGAAATCGCCGAATCTACTGAAGAGTCGGATGCCGGAGGCTCGGCTCGGGGATTGATGACGTACGGACGACCGGCCGAGCGGCCCGCGATGATCAAGGTGATGCGGCCGTCGTTGGTCACCGGGGGCTCGGGCATGAGCGAGCCGAAGCCAGGACCCGGTCTGACGGATTGTGCACTTCTACACTCACCCGTATGACGACCGATTGGACGGCGGAATACCAACGCATTGCTCGGGGGCGGCGCTTTGATGAGCTCAGCCGTTCTCCCGCGAGGCAGGTCGTCGCTTCGCCACCGCTGTCCGAAGCGGAGATCTGCGAAGCGGAAGCGGAGTTGGGCATTGCGTTCCCGGACCAGTACCGAGAGTACTTGCTCCGGCAGAGCGCAGGCGGCGCGGTGAACCGCCTATGCCGGTCCGCGGCAGGCTGGGGCTGGCATGGTGACTCAGATACCAACTATGACTTGCTCACTACTGATTTCCCGCATCCCGACGCCTACAGTACTTACGGGGATGAGTTGGACGCGCGCGAGCCGCTGGCGCAGGACTTCTCGGACCACGACGCCTACCGGGCTGCATGGGAGCAGTGGGACGCCGAGTACGGCGTGTTCCAGGAGCACAAGACAGCCGGCGCTGTATTCATCCAGGAGAGCGGCTGTGGCTTCTCGACCCTGCTCGTTGTCACCGGTCCGTACCGGGGCTCGCTGTGGTTCGACGGCCGGGCTACCTGCGACCAGATCCTTCCTCTGAACCTGGGCGGTGAGCCCGTGTCGTTCACGGACTGGCTCACTCAAAAGTCCATGGATCTGGTCGGCTGGTGAACGCGGCCGGACCGATGCCGGGCGGATCCGGTCCGGCAAGTTGAGGGCCCGGTTGTCGCTTCCGGTGGGCGCCGGGTTCCAAGTTGCCGGAGTAGTGGTGCCGGTTGGATCCACGGGCACGTACCGCCGGGCTCGGCCGAGGCTGCGAAAACCATTCGACGTGGCCTCGTGGTCCGGCCATGATCAGGGCATGTTCCGGTACGTCTTCCTCGCAGCGTCGTCCGCAGTCGCGGACGCGCCGAAGGCTGCCGCGGCGCCCATCGGCGGCGCCCGAAGCTGACCCTCCCCCGACAGTCCGGCGGACCCCGTAAGGGGAGGGTCGGCAGGGCTCTGGGGTTCCTACTCTCAGCTTCGATATCCGAGGAATCAGTCATGCCCAAGACGGCATACGTTCGCACCAAGCCGCACCTCAACATCGGCACCATGGGCCACGTCGACCACGGCAAGACCACGCTGACCGCCGCCATCACCAAGGTCCTCAGCGACCGCGGCACCGGCACCTTCGTGCCGTTCGACCGGATCGACCGGGCGCCCGAGGAGGCGCAGCGCGGCATCACCATCAACATCTCGCACGTCGAGTACGAGACCGACACCCGGCACTACGCCCATGTCGACATGCCGGGCCATGCCGACTACATCAAGAACATGGTCACGGGTGCGGCACAGCTCGACGGGGCGATCCTGGTCGTCTCCGCGCTCGACGGCATCATGCCGCAGACCGCGGAGCATGTGCTGCTGGCCCGTCAGGTCGGCGTCGACCACGTCGTCGTGGCCCTGAACAAGGCCGACGCGGGTGACCCCGAGCTGACCGACCTGATCGAGCTGGAGGTCCGTGAGCTGCTCTCGGCGCACGGGTACGGCGGCGACACCCTGCCTGTCGTACGGGTGTCCGGCCTGAAGGCGCTTGAGGGTGACCCGCGCTGGACGGCGTCCGTCGAGGGGCTGCTGGACGCCGTCGACACGTACGTACCGATGCCCGTGCGCTACACCGACGCACCGTTCCTGCTGCCGGTGGAGAACGTGCTGACCATCACCGGCCGCGGCACCGTCGTGACGGGTGCGGTCGAGCGCGGCACCGTGCGAGCCGGGGACCGGGTGGCGGTGCTCGGCGCGGACACCGAGACGGTCGTCACCGGCCTGGAGACCTTCGGCAAGCCGATGGAATCCGCGCAGGCCGGGGACAACGTCGCGCTGCTGCTGCGCGGTGTGGAGCGCGACCGGGTGCGGCGCGGCCATGTGGTGGCGGCGCCCGGGAGCGTCAGCCCGGGCCGGCGGTTCACCGCCCAGGTGTACGTCCTGTCGGCCGCAGAGGGAGGCCGCACCACCCCGGTCACCACCGGCTACCGGCCGCAGTTCTACATCCGTACGGCCGATGTCGTCGGCGACATCGACCTCGGCGACACGGCGGTGGCCAGGCCCGGCGACACGGTCACCATGACCGTCGAGCTCGGCCGTGACATGCCGCTGGAGCCCGGCCTCGGCTTCGCGATCCGCGAGGGCGGGCGCACGGTCGGCGCCGGTACGGTGACCGGTCTGCTCTGACGGCCCGTGCCGCACGGCCGACGGAGCCCGCCTCCCGTACACCTCGGGAGGCGGGCTGTCGGGTTGTTGGGCACGCGGCCCACACAATGGGGGAGTGCGCAGGAATGAGCCCGTACCCGTCATCCGCGAGGTCGACAGCGGGACCGCCAGGCTGCTGCCCGACGTGGACCGGAAGAACGCCTGGATGCTCACGGTCGACGATGCGCCGCAGTCGTACGTCGACCTGGACGACCCCGCGTACCTGGAGTTCGAGTACGCCCGGCGGGTCGCCCATGTCCTGGACGGCGTGGCCGCATCCGGCGCGCCGCTCGACGTGGTGCACCTCGGCGGCGGGGCGCTCACCCTGCCCCGCTATCTGGCGGCCACGAGGCCCGGTTCGCGGCAGGACGTCGTGGAGGCCGACCGCGCCCTGACCGAGCTGGTCGCGGAGCATCTGCCGCTGCCGCCGGGCAGCGGCATCACGGTGCACGGCGCGGACGCCAGGGCCTGGCTGGAGCAGGCGCCGCCCGACTCGGCCGACGTACTCATCGCGGATGTCTTCGGCGGCTCACGGGTGCCCGCCCGCCTCACCACTATCGAGTACGCGCAGGCGGCCGGCCGCGTGCTGCGCGGCGACGGGATCTACCTGGCCAATGTGGCCGACGGCGCGCCCTTCGGCTTTCTGCGCCCGCAACTGGCCAAACTCGCCGCCGTCTTCGACGAACTCGTACTGATCGCCGAACCGGCCGTCCTGCGCGGCAGGCGCTTCGGGAACATCGTCCTGGCCGCCTCGTGGACCGCCATCGACATTCCAGCACTGACCCGGCGGTGCGCCGCCGACGTGTTTCCCGCGCGGGTGGTGCACGGGGCCGCGCTGACCCGTCTCATCGGTGACGCGCGGCCCGTACGGGACGCCGACGCGGTCGACTCACCCGAGCCCCCCGACAGTGCGTTCGGCATCGGCTGACGCGGGCTGCCGCTCCTGTCCGCCGTCGGTGGAAGCGGTGCCCTTGCTGATTTCCTTCCCGTTGCCGCGCCGCGTCAGATTCCGTACGTCCGGAACGAACAGCACAGACCCCGTCACCAGGACGATCAGCGCCGCGCAGCCCCACAGCGCCTCGCTGCGGCCCACCGCACCCTCCACCGGGCCGGCGAGGGCCGTGGCCAGCGGGACCATCGCGACCGAGCCGAACCAGTCGTACGCCGAGACCCGCGACAGCTTCTCCTCCGGAATCTCCTGATGCATCGCCGTCATCCAGGAGACGCCGAACACCTCGATGGCGACCCCGCTGACGAACATCACCCCGCACAGCCCCGTCACCGGCAGCGGAACCGCGAGCGCCGCCGACGGCAGCGCGAGCGGGAACACACAGAGCGTCCCGGCCAGCAGCAGCCGCCTCGGCTTCCAGCGCATCATCAGCACCGCCCCGCACAGAGTGCCGACGCCGAACGCGGCGAGCGCGAAGCCCCAGGGGCGCGCGCCGCCGAGCTCGTCCCGGGCCACCAGCGGCCCGTACACCGCCTCGGCCGCCGCCACGACGGCCACCACCACCGAGAACTGGGCGACGACGGCCCACAGCCAGGTCCGCCCGATGAACTCCTGCCAGCCCTCGCGCATATCGCTGAGCAGCCCGCCGCCCGGCGCGCGTTCGGGGATGTGGCTCACGTCGAGAAAGGCCCGCAGCGCACCGGCGACCGCGAACGCCACCGCGTCGAGGGCCAGTACCCAGCCGGGGCTCATGGCCGCGATCATCGCGCCGCCCAGCGCGGCGCCGCCGATGGCCGCGCCGTGCATGGCCATCCGGAACAGCGCGAAGGCCCGCGCGGCCTGCTCCGTAGTGACGCTGGACATCAGCATGCCCTCGGCCGCCGGGCTGAAGAACGCCTGCCCGGTACCGCACAGCGCGGTCAGCAGCATCATCTGCCACAGCTGCGGGTCTCCGGCCAGGACGAGCCAGGCGAACGCGGCCTGGGAGACACAGTTGAGCGCGTTCGCCGCGACCATCACATGGTGACGTGGCAGCCGGTCCGCGACCGCCCCGCCGACCAGCAGGAAGACCACCAGCGGCGCGGTGCGCGCGGCGGCGACCAGGCCGACGTCGCCGGCGTCGCCACCGGACTCCAGGACCGCGAACGCCGCCGCGATCAGCGCGCCGTTGGTGCCCAGGCTCGTGATGACCGCGGCGGCCGTCAGCAGACCGTAGTTGCGGCCGGTCCGGGGGGAAGGGCGCGCGGCGGGACGTATGACGGGCGGGGACGTTTCGGCGGAGGAGGTCACCAGGGGACTATCGCCGCCCGGACCCCGGCCTGCCAAATGAGTTGGCCGGGGCCCTGTTCCGGCAGGGTCCCGCCCAGGTCAGGAGGTGGTGGCCCCGGCCAGGCGTACCGTGCTCAGGATCTTCTGGATGGTGGCGTCCGGGAGTTCGTCGCCGACGCCCGCGTTGGCGTACAGGATCCAGGACGCGTACACGCCCTTGCCGTTCTTGAAGCTGAAGGCGATCGACTTGCCGTCCGTGTCGCACTTGTGCTTCTTGGCGAGCCCGGTCGCGGTCGCCGTCGCCACGCTCCCGGTGAGGCCCGATTTCGTGGTGTACGGCTGCGCCTTGCTGACCTTGATCTTGTTCTTCGGGTCCGTCTGGGCGTACGCGCCCCAGACCCAGTTGCCCGCCTCGGCGGTGGCCGCCTCGTCGGTGCTCTTGGCGCCCTGGGCGCCCTTGGTGCCGACGCCGGCCAAGGCGGTGTCCTCCTTGGTGCCGTCCTTGTCGGAGTCGTCGACGCACCACTTGCTCTTGTAGTGAGCGGGCGCCGAGAAGCCGACGGCGGGCGACCCGTCGCCCTTCTTCTCGTCCTCGAAGCCGGAGAACACCCCGGTCCCCGCGACCTCCCAGTCACCGGGCACGTCGAACTGCGTCCCCCACTTGGGGTTGGTCACGACCTTCCAGCCGGGGACCGTGGGCTTGGCGTCCTCGCCGCCCCGCGGATTGGCCGCGGGGGAGGACTCGGTGTCGGACGGCTCCGCCGACGGCGACGCCTTGCCGCCGGCGGCGCTGGTGCCGCCGCCCTTGCCGTCGGTGTCGTTGTTCATGACGACAAAACCGGTGACCACGGCCGTCAGGACGACCGCGGCCGCGGCGACGACGGCGACGACGGTCGTCTTCCTCCTGTCGTCGGGGCCCGGCTTTCCCGGCCCGCCCGGGACGGCGTACTGCGGCACGGTCGGCTGCTGATAGGGATTGGGCTGCGGGTATCCCGGCTGCTGCCCGGGCTGCCCCTGCTGCGGGTATCCGGGCTGCTGGAACCCCGGCTGCTGATAGGGATTCGGCTGCTGGTACCCCGGCTGCTGGTACGGATTCCCGTTCTGGTCCTGCGGGTTCTGCTCGCCCCCGGGCGGCTGCTGTCCTGGCCACATGGGCAGTAACCATAGAGGGACGGAACACCCCCGGACACGGCCGCCCCTGTGAGGGGATGGTCAAAATCCGCTACCCGTGAGTAACATGCGGCGCATGAGTACTGAAGAGATGGCGCTCGGCGAACTGCTGGCCGAGGCGGTTCCGATGGTCCGTACCCTCAATCTGGAGTATCTGGAGACGACACCGGAACGGGCCGTTCTGCGGCTGCCCGACCAGCCCGCGTACCACAACCACCTCGGCGGGCCGCACGCCGGAGCGATGTTCACGCTCGCCGAGTCCGCGAGCGGCGCGATCGTCCTCGCCGCCTTCGCCGACCAGATGGCACGCGCCGTCCCGCTGCCCGTCACCTCGGAGATGTCGTTCAAGAAGGTGGCGATGGGCGCGGTCACCGCGACCGCCGTCCTCGGCCGCCCGGCGGCGGACGTCATCGCCGAACTCGACGCGGGCAAGCGCCCGGAGTTCCCCATCACCGTCGAGATCACGCGCGCCGACGGCGCGGTCACGAGCGTGATGACCGTCGTCTGGACACTGCGGCCCAACCGCTGACCGGCGGCCCTGTCCGGCGCACGGGAAGGTAGGCTTCCCGCCGTGCGCCCGCAGAGGTGCGCGGTGGTGGCACGGCTGTACGGGAGGAACCGGCATTGCACGTCCAGGAGTGGCTCGAGACCGTACCCGCGATCAGTGTGTATCTCCTGGTCGGGCTCGTCATCGGGCTCGAAAGCCTGGGCGTCCCGCTGCCCGGCGAGATCATCCTCGTCAGCGGCGCCCTCCTGGCCTCCCAGTCCGGCGAGATCGACCCCGTGGTGCTCGGTGCCTCCGCGTCCGCCGGGGCGATCATCGGCGACTCGGTCGGCTACGCCATCGGCCGCAAGGGCGGGCGCCCGCTGCTTGCCTGGCTCGGCAGCAGATTCCCCCGACATTTCGGGGAAGCCCAGGTAGGGATGGCGGAGCGGACGTTCGAGAAGTGGGGGATGGGGGCGGTCTTCCTCGGCCGCTTCATCGCCCTGCTGCGCATCTTCGCCGGTCCGCTGGCCGGTGTCCTGCGGATGCCGTACTGGAAGTTCCTCATTGCCAATGTGCTCGGCGGTGTCATCTGGGCCGGTGGCACCACGGCCGTCGTCTACACCATGGGCGTGGTCGCCGAGGCGTGGCTCAAGCGCTTCTCCTGGCTGGGCCTGCTCGCCGCCGTGCTGTTCGGTGTGATCTCAATGCTGGTGCTCAAGAACCGGGCCAAGAAGGCCGCGGAGCGGTCGGAAGCACAGGCACAGGCGGCCGCCGCGCCCGAGCCCGGCACGGTGCGGGCAGCGGACTGAGCCGTCCCGGCCCGTGGGGCGGGCGCCCCGGCGTCAGCCCTCGTACGCCTGCCTGTGCGCCTTCGCCAGCTCCACATAGCCGGCCGCGTTGAACCTGATCCCGTCAAGCTCCTGAGCCGTCAGCTCCCGCTTGACCCTGGCAGGCACCCCGGCGACCAGCGATCCCGGCGGCACCCGCATCCCCTGCGGGACGAGGGCCTGCGCGGCGACCAGCGAACCCGCCCCGATGCGCGCGCCGTTGAGCACCGTCGCGCCCATGCCGATGAGGACGTCGTCCTCGACGACACAGCCGTGGAGTACGGCATTGTGGCCGACGGAGACGCGGGCGCCGACCGTGAGCGGGAAGCCGGGATCGGTGTGCACGCTGCAGTTGTCCTGGATGTTGCTGTCCGGCCCCAGGGTGATGGGCCCGCAGTCGGCACGCAGCACGGCCTGGTACCAGACGCTGGAACCGGCGGCCAGCCGGACCTCCCCGACGACCACGGAGGTCGGTGCGACAAAGGCGTCCGGATCGATGTCCGGCTCTTTGCCGCGCACGCCCGCGATCAGTGCCCGCTCCGCCATCGCCCGCTCCTCACTGCCCGCCCCGGTATGCCGCGGGTGTCCTGTGGTCACGCCACAGGCACCGTAAGCGACGGCCTTCGGCCCGTCGTTGGTGGGGTGAAGATCACAGCCTGCCGCCACGGCCCGTAGAGCCGCCGCCGACTACGGTGTCCGCGTGCCGAAAAACCGAAACATGTTCTCGTTCTCGTCTCTCGCCGGTCTGCGGGGCCGTGTCCTGTCCCGCGCCGTCCACAGCGGCTGGGACTGGGTGCAGCGGACCGGCGCGGTCACCGCGGAGCATCCGGGGCGGCTGCGGTTCGGCAGGATCGGTACGGGGACGCGGCTGGCCTTCCCGCAGGGCACGGTGTTCGGTGAACCGTGGATCGAGCTCGGCGACCACTGCATCATCGGCGAGCAGGTGACCCTCACGGCGGGGCTGATGCCCGGCCTGGATCTCGGCCCGGAGCCGATTCTGACCCTGGGCAACGGCGTTGTGCTGGGCCGGGGCAGCCATGTCATCGCCGACACCGCGGTGACGATCGGCTCGGACACGTACTGCGGTCCTTACGTCTACATCACCTCGACCAACCACAGCTACGACGACCCAAACCAGCCCGTGGGCAAGCAGTGGCCGCGCATGGAGCCGGTCGTG
>DATCWZ010000671.1:0-4107 GCA_036566065.1 Streptomyces sp.
TCACTCAAGAACTGTCGTTTCGGTGGACCTGTGGGGATTTGAACCCCAGACCCCCTCGATGCGAACGAGGTGCGCTACCAGACTGCGCCACAGGCCCTTGCGACGAGTGAAACTTTAGCATCCCCGGTGGGGTGC
Organism: Streptomyces sp.; assembly: GCA_036566065.1. Classification (GTDB taxonomy): domain Bacteria; phylum Actinomycetota; class Actinomycetes; order Streptomycetales; family Streptomycetaceae; genus Streptomyces. The sequence continues at coordinate 136 of DATCWZ010000671.1, forward strand.
CCGGAAATCCCATACTCCGCACCTGGCGGCTCACTCGTTGGCGGCGCGGGGGCGGTCCTCGTCGTCGTACTGGTCGAAGAGCGGGGTCCGGCCGCGGTCGCGGGTGCGGCGGGACTGGTTGGTGCGCTGGCGGGGGGCCGGGTCCACCGTGGGCAGGACGGGGTGGGACGTGCCCGTCTGGACCGGTTCGGCCGGGCTGGAGCGGGCCGCGCTCCAGGTCTCCGGGTCGCCGACCTCCACCCCGCCCGTGGCGCGCGGGGCGACCGGGGCCGTGACGTAGGTGGGGAGCGGGACCGGGACCGGCTCCCAGCTGTCGCCCTGGGCGCAGTCGCGCTCGCGCTGCTGGTCGACCCATTCCGCGTGGTCCGTCTGCTCGACCAGGGCGCGGCGGTCCGCCTCCTGCGGAGAGACGGTGGCGGCGGTCGTGGCCGGGGCGTGGCGCGCGTCGGGCTCCTCGTCGGACTCGGCGGAGGCCGCCGTCGCGGGCTGGTGCCTGCGGGGGCGGTTCTCGCGGAGCCGCTGCGCGGCGACCTCGGCCCTGCGCCGGTCCATGGTGAAGGCGAACCGGCGGCGTTCCTGGGCGCGCAGATGCACGATGTACGTGCTCAGCAGCACGGCCGGCACCGCGGGGGCCCACAGGAAGCGCAGCCCGCCGACCGCCGCCACGATCGCGCCGAGGGTGAAGGCGACGAACAGGACGACGGTGGTACGCCGGCGCCTGGCCAGTACCTGGGAGCGCTGGGCCCGGCGGGCGCGCTCGGTGTCCGCGCCGGGGGTACGCCGACGCCGGGCGGGGACGGCGGCGGAGGCGGGGGGCTCGTGTTCCTGCGCCGCACCGGACTCGTGCGCCGGGTCGCGCAGCCGGGACTCCGTGTGCGCCGGAGGCGCGGCGAAGGCCCGGACGTCGACGGAATCCAGGCGGTCCGTGACCGCTTCCGGGTCCACGGCGGGCACTGCCTCCTCGGCGTTGCGCTCCCGCAGCTCCCTGTCGTACCGGCGCTCCATGGCCGCCCGTCCGGACAGCAGCCGGATGGCTGTGCTGAAGCGTTCCGTGGGACGGGCCTCGTTGAGCTCGTCCTGCCTGCGAAGCCACATCGGCACCAAGTAGGCGGCCCAGGCCCCGACAATGACTGCGTAGATCAGGCCGCTGCTGCTCACGCTCACACCGTAGAGGGGTTTGCGCGGCGGCATCCGCCAATTGGCCCGGTGTGTCGCACGATCAGGCTGATATCACGGACTTTTTTTGTGATTGTTCGGACCAGCAGTCACCGTTACTGGATCCGTTAACGGCAAACGGCGATCAAATTCGAACACTTATTTCATTTCTCCGGAGGAGCGCGGCATGCCGGGCGGAGCCCGGTGCCAGCGCCGGAGCAGGCCGTCGGGCACTTCCTCGGCGGTGAGGGCGAAGATCAGGTGGTCCCGCCACGCGCCGTCGATGTGGAGATAGCGGGGCCGCAGCCCTTCCTCGCGGAATCCGAGTTTCTCCACGACGCGCCGGCTGGGTCCGTTCTCCGGCCGAATGCACACCTCGAGCCGGTGGACTCCGACCGTGCGGAAGCAGTGGTCGACCGCGAGCGCCACGGCGGTCGGCATCACCCCGCGCCCCGCCACCGCCTGGTCGATCCAGTAGCCGACATGACCCGAGCACATCGAGCCCCAGGTGATCCCCGCGACCGTCAACTGCCCGACGAGACGGCCCTCGTACTCGATGGCGAAGGGCAGCATCCGGCCCGCGTTCGCCTCGGACCGCAGATGACGGATCATCTGGCGGTACGTGGGGCGCTGGGCAATCGGGCCGCCGGGAGCGGGCGGCGGGACGGTCGCCTCCCAAGGGCGCAGCCAGTCACGGTTGCGCTGGTTGACCTCACGCCACACGCGCTGGTCACGCAGCTTTATCGGGCGGAGGGTGACCTCCCCGTCGTGGAGGATCACCGGCCAGGTCGGCACGTTCAGTTCGGGCTCCCCGGTCGGGGGTGATCGCCGCCGCGCAGCTGGTCGACGGCATGCACCAGTAGCCGGTTCAGGACCGCGATCCCATCGCGTACACCGCCGGTGGAACCGGGCAGATTCACGACAAGTGTGCGCCCCGCGACGCCCGCGACGCCACGCGAGAGCGCGGCGGTGGGGACCTTGGCCCGGCCCTCGGCGCGGATTGCCTCGGGGATGCCCGGGATCTCGTGGTCCAGGACACGACGGGTGACGTCGGGCGTGCGGTCGGTGGGCGAGATGCCCGTACCGCCGGTGGTGATGATGACGTCGTACCCGGCGGCCACCCCGGCCCGCAGGGCGGCCTCCACCGGGTCGCCGTCAGGGACGACCTGCGGTCCGTCGACCTGGAAGCCCATGCCGGCGAGTCCCTCGGCGAGGACTGGGCCGCCCTTGTCGGGGTAGATACCGGCGGCGGCGCGGTTCGACGCGGTGACCACGAGCGCGCGGTACGGAGCGGAGGCCGGCGGGTTCACTCCCGCGTCCCCTCGGGCGCCGGTCGCCGGTAGTCGCCGGACTTCCCGCCCGACTTCTCATCGACCCGGACATCCGTGATCACCGCGCCCTTGTCGACCGCCTTGACCATGTCGATCACGGTGAGCGCGGCGACCGAGACGGCGGTCAGTGCCTCCATCTCGACGCCCGTACGGTCCGTGGTTTTCACCGTGGCCCGGATCTCCACCGCGTCGTCGGCGACGTCCAGATCGACCTTCACGCCCGACACGGCGAGCGGATGGCACAGGGGAATCAGGTCGGGGGTGCGCTTGGCGCCCATGATTCCGGCGATCCTGGCGGTGGCGAGCGCGTCTCCCTTGGGCATGCCCTCGCCCCGGAGCAGTTCGATGACACGTGGCGAGACGAGGACCCGGCCACTGGCCCGGGCGGTGCGCGCGGTGACATCCTTCTTGGACACATCCACCATGCGGGCCGCGCCGGCCTCGTCGATGTGCGTCAGCCTGTTCTGCGTACTCAAACTCACTCCGCCTGGCGGTAGGGCGCCGGTCACCTGCCGGACCCGCGCCGGGGGGCGCGGGCCGGGGCCCGGGAGGTGTCCCCCGGTAAGGCGCGGCGCCAGATACCGTACCGCCACCCGGCGCGAGTCAGCGGAGGAGGATCACCTCCGTCATCGCGCCGGGCTCCGCAGAGGTGACGTCCTCAGGCAGCACGATGAGCGCGTCCGCCTGTGCGAGGGCTGCGATCAGGTGCGATCCGGACCCGCCGACCGGGGTGACGGTGCCCTCCGCCGCGTCATACGTACCCCGCAGGAACTGGCGCTTGCCAGACGGGGATGACAGCGCCTTCTCGATGCGCAGCGCCGCCCGGACGGTGGGACGGTGAACATCCTTGAGGCCCATCAGGGCCCGGATCGCGGGGCGTACGAACAGCTCGAAGGAGACGTACGACGAGACGGGGTTGCCCGGAAGCGCCAGCAGCGGGGTGTGCTCGGGGCCGATCGAGCCGAAGCCCTGGGGTTTGCCCGGCTGCATGGCCAGCCTGCGGAAGTCGATGCCGCTGCCCGGCTCGTCCTCGTCGCCCACTGAGGACAGAGCCTCCTTGACCACGTCGTACGCGCCGACGCTGACCCCGCCGGTCGTGACGATTATGTCGGCCCGGATCAACTGGTCCTCGATCGTGGCGCGCAGCGTCTCCGCGTCGTCCGTCACCGCGCCGACGCGGTACGCGATGGCCCCGGCATCCCGGGCGGCGGCCGTCAGGGCGAAGCTGTTGGAGTCGTAGATCCGGCCCCCGGTCAGCTCCTCGCCGGGCTGCACGAGCTCACTTCCGGTGGAGAGTACGACGACACGCGGGCGCGGCCGCACCCGTACCGTCGAACGGCCGATCGCGGCGAGCAGCCCGATCTGCGGAGGCCCGACGACCGACCCCGCGCGCAGCGCCAGATCGCCCGGCATGACATCGCTGCCCCGGGCCCGGACATGGGCGCGGGCCCCGGCGGGGCGGTGGACCCGGACCTCGCCGCTCGCG
>DATCWZ010000831.1:0-4785 GCA_036566065.1 Streptomyces sp.
CCCCGCGAGCGCGTGGGCGCGGCGGTGGAGCTCCGGCGCCGGGTCGCCGGACAGGCCGCTGTGCCGGGCGGGTGGTGTGCCGCGGAGCCTGGCCACCTGCTCCGCGATGCGCTCGCCCTCGGCATCGAGCCCGAGCTCGTCGGTGACCGCGAGCAGCGCGGCCAGATGTCCCGCGAGCTGGATGTCCAGCTCCTCTCCGCGGCTGCGACGGGGGAAGTCGGCATCGGCCGGTGTGTGGACCGATGGGGTGCGGATCGGTTCGTACATGGGTGGCCTCCTGGTGTTGCAGTAAGACCATCCTAGCTTGGATTCAGTCTAAAGTTATCCCCGATCCGGGACCGGTTTTCCTCAGGGCTGGCTGTAGCCGTCCAGGAAGGTCCCGATCCGCGTCATCGCGTCGGCCAGATCCTCGGTCGAGGGCAGCGTGACGATCCGGAAATGGTCGGGTTCAGGCCAGTTGAAGCCGGTGCCGTGCACCACCATGATCTTCTCCCGGCGCAGCAGGTCGAGCACCATCTGCCGGTCGTCCTTGATCTTGAAGACCTTGGGGTCGAGCCGCGGGAAGAGATACAGCGCCCCCTTCGGCTTCACGCAGGTCACGCCCGGGATCCGGGTCAGCAGGTCGTACGCCGTGTCGCGCTGCTCCAGGATCCGGCCGCCCGGCAGCACCAGGTCGTTGATCGACTGCCGCCCGCCGAGCGCGGTGGCCACCGCGTGCTGCGCGGGCATATTGGCGCACAGCCGCATATTGGCCAGGATCGTCAGCCCCTCGATGTACGAGGTGGCGTGCGCCTTCGGGCCGCAGACGGCCAGCCAGCCGGAGCGGTAACCGGCGACCCGGTAGTTCTTGGACAGCCCGTTGAAGGTGAGCACCATCAGGTCGGGCGCGATGGCCGCCGTCGGGGTGTGCGTCGCACCGTCGTACAGAATCCGGTCATAGATCTCGTCCGAGCAGATGATCAGGTTGTTGCGCCGGGCGATCTCCGTCAGCCCGCGCAGCATCGCGTCGTCGTAGACCGCGCCCGTCGGGTTGTTCGGGTTGATGATCACGATCGCCTTGGTGCGGTCGGTGACCTTCCGCTCGATGTCGGCGAGGTCCGGCATCCAGTCCGCCTGCTCGTCGCACCGGTAGTGCACGGCCGTGCCGCCGGCCAGCGAGACGGAGGCGGTCCACAGCGGATAGTCCGGGGCGGGCACGAGGACCTCGTCGCCGTCGTCGAGCAGCGCCTGCATCGACATCTGGATCAGCTCGGAGACGCCGTTGCCCAGGTAGATGTCCTCGACGCCGAGGTCGATGCCCTTGGTCTGGTAGTGCTGCATCACCGCGCGCCGCGCCGACAGCAGGCCCTTGGCGTCCCCGTAACCGTGCGCGCTCGCCAGGTTGCGCAGTATGTCCTCAAGGATCTCGGGAGGGCATTCGAACCCGAACGCGGCGGGGTTGCCGGTGTTGAGCTTGAGGATGCGATGGCCTGCCGCTTCGAGCCGCATCGCTTCTTCGAGCACCGGGCCCCGGATTTCGTAACAGACGCCTGAGAGCTTCGTGGACTGGATGACCTGCATGTCCGGAGCTTACGGCCGTGTTTCGCCCGGTGCGCGGAGTTACCGCGCCCGTTGCTCCCTCCGGGTGCGGTCGCGGCGGCGCCCCGTCTTTTATCGGAATGCCGCTCACGGTCCGGGGCCGTGGGATGGACCGGTCGCGGCGGCGCAAGGGCTTGGAATGCGGGCGTGAGCGAGGGGCCGGGTGAGATGCGCCACGCCTTACGGCGTCGTTACTCCGGCAGCCGGGTGCCGACCGGGAGGCGTACGGCGAAGTCGTCGGCCAGGACGCGCAGCACCTCGGCCGAGTCCCGCAGCCGGCGCTCCTTGACCGTGCCGTCGTTGGCCGTCTCGGTGAGCGTGCGGCCCGACAGGGCGAGATGGGCCTGCGGCGTGGTGCGCTGGGCGTACACCGTCTGCTGGAACGGCGAGCGGGGATTCGTCGCGATGCTCCAGTTGATGATGTCGAAGTCCGGCGCCTCGAACGGCTCCAGGGTGAACTCGTACTGCGGCTCCCAGGCCCCGCTCCTGCGCGCCTGGAGCTCCCACAGTTCCAGCGGCCCGCCGTGCGGGGCGTGGACGAGGCGGTGATGGCGCGGCGTGTCGGACAGCTCGGCGTCCACGACCAGGGGGATCGGTTCGATCAGCGCGCCGACGGGGCCGGATGTCGCCGGGCGCGGCGCCCAGCACCACCCGCGCCGCCAGCAGCGTCACCCGGAAGCCGAGTTGCGTCAGGACGGCCGCGAGAAGGGTGTTGTGCTCGTAGCAGTACCCGCCGCGCCCGCCGCGCACGAGTTTGGCCTCCAGGTCCGCGTGGGCGAGGGACGGCGCCGTGCCGAGAACCGGCTCCAGATTCTCGAACGGGATGCCCAGCATGTGGGCGCGGTGCACGGACCGCAGTACGTCCACGGTGGGGCGGCGCTCTCCGGACCAGCCGATGCGGGCGAAGTAGGCATCGAGGTCGAGTGTCATGCACCGACAGTACGCAGCCGCCCCGGTGCTGGACGCTGGGCCGTAACGGATTCGGCTGCGACAAGTTGTCCATCGTATGAACGAGCCGTACGACTTCGAGATCGAACCGGAGGTGCGCGAGTGGTTGGAGGGCCTCACGGATCAGGACTTCAAGAAAGTGGACGAAGTGGCGGGGATGCTCGCCGAACTGGGCCCGGAACTGGGTGGCCCCTGGGCCGCTCACCTCGACGGCCCGGTCTGGGAGTTGCGCCTCCGCCTCCGGAATATCGCGCCGCGCGTGACCTACTGGATCACTCCGATGCGCACGATCGTATTGCTGACGGTGTTCCGCAAGACCAGGCAGCATGAGAAAGGTCAGATTGACCGCGCCCTTCGTGCTCAGAAGTTCTGCGAAGGCGCGCATCATGGACCTGTGGCCGAGACGTATGAGAGGAAGGCGTAATGAGCCAGGAGCACAGTCGGTGGATCCTGTCGAGTACCGGGTCGGCTGACTCCGACCGCATCGCCATCCGCCAGGCTTTGGCTTTCGGCAAGGCGCTCTACGACCGTCGCACCGCTCTCGGCCTCGGCACGGATGAACTTGCCGCGCGTACGGGCATGGAGCAGGACGACATCGAATGCATCGAAGAGGGCGGCACGGCACCCACAGTCGAACTGCTCCGGCTGCTCGCGGCTGCCCTGGATGCGGACGTGCATCTCACCGCAGAGCGCGACCTGGGCTTTCTCCGGTTCGAGGCGCACGCCGCCTGATCGTGTCGCCGGCAGGGCGGGGCGTTGAAGACACCCCTCAGGGTCGCGCGCGCCCCGCGCCGCGCACTGAGCGGCCCGCAAGTACGGAGGTCCGCTTGCCGTCCTCGATGACGAAGCGGCCGTCGATCAGGACGTGCGGTATGCCCACCGGCAGGGTGCGCGGCGCGTCGAACGTCGAGCCCGCCGCGACGGTCTCCGGGTCGAACAGGACCAGGTCCGCGCGGTAGCCCTCGCGGACATATCCGCGGTCCGCCAGCCGCAGCCGGGCGGCCGGGCGGGAGGTGAGGTGGGCGACGCACTCCTCCAGTGAGAGGATGCCCAGCTCGCGTACGTATCGGCCGAGGTACTGCGGGAACGTGCCGTAGGCGCGCGGGTGCGGCTTGTCGCCCTGGAGGATGCCGTCGCTGCCCCCGGTGTGCACCCGGTGGCGCATGATCTGCCGGACGTTCTCCTCGTGGCCCACATGCTGGAGGATCGTCGTGCCGAGCCGGTCCTCGGTGAGCAGCCGCCGCGCGGTCACCCAGGGCTCCTCGCCGCGCAGTCCGGCGGACTCGGCGACCGTACGGCCGACGTAATCGGCGAGCCCGGGCGTGCCGGTGCCGGAGATCTCGATGGTGTCCCACTCGATGGGCACCCCGTGGCAACCGTCCGAGCCGGTGACCTCCAGGTGGTGACGTATCTTCTCCGCCGTCGCGTCATCGGCGAGCCGGGCCAGGACGGCGGCGGGGCCGCCCTCGCCCGCCCAGCTCGGCAGCATCGCGACGAGCGTCGTGCAGCCGGGGGTGTACGGGTAGGTGTCGAGGGAGATGTCGGCGCCCGCCGCGAGTGCGTCGTCCAGCAGGGCCAGCAGCTCCGGCGCCCTGCCCTTGTTGACGCCGAAGTTCATGGTGGCGTGGGCGAGATGGAGGGCGCAGCCCGCCCGCCGGGTGAGCCGCACCATCTCCTCGTAGGCGGCGAGCGCGCCCGCCCCGTACGAGCGGTGGTGGGGGCAGTAGTAGCCGCCGTGCCGGGCCACCACCCGGCACAGCTCGGTGAGTTCGGCCTCCTCCGCGTACATGCCGGGGGTGTAGGTCAGCCCGGAGGACATGCCGACGGCGCCCTCGGCCATGGACCGGTCGACGAGTTCCTTCATCCGGGTCAGCTCGGCGCCGGTGGCGGGCCGGTCGTCCCAGCCGACGGCGTACATCCGGACGGTGCCCTGCGGGACGAGATAGGCGGCGTTGACCGCGATGCCCTCGCCGCCGAAGCCGCGGTCGAGACGGTCCAGGTACTCGCCGACGCTTCGCCAGTCGAAGTCGATACCGGTGCCGTCGCCGTTCCAGCCGGTGATGGTACGGCGGACCTCGGCCAGGGTGCGGTCGTCGGCCGGGGCGTAGGACAGGCCGTCCTGGCCGAGGACTTCGAGGGTGACGCCCTGGGCCGCCTTCGCGCTGTGGTCGGGGTCGCGCAGGAGGGCCAGATCGCTGTGGGCGTGCATGTCGATGAAGCCGGGGGCCAGGGCGAGGCCGCCCGCGTCCAGGGTGCGGC
>DATCWZ010000261.1:0-3064 GCA_036566065.1 Streptomyces sp.
CCCGAGCGGTCCCACGGCCCGGACCCCAGGGCCACCCACTCGCGGTCCATCCGGTGCTGCTTGCTGGAGAGCTGTACGGCCAGGAGCGAGCCGGTCCGCTCCCGGGCGACGACGAGAACAGGCCGGTCCTTGCCACGCCCGTCGTTCTCCTCGAACGGCACCCAGGTCCAGACGATCTCGCCGGGGTCGGGAGCGCCGTCCTTGTCGGGGGCGTACGAGGTGCGGACCGGCCCCACATCGCGCGGCTCCGCCTCGGTGGTGGCGCTCGGTCCGGTGCGGCCGGGGAAGTCGGACGGGCGGTCGGCGTTGTCGGTGCTGGTGGTGCTCTGGTGGAACGTCATCGCAACACCGTAGAACCTGGACGGCCCAGTCCATGGGGCGGGTCCGCCGGATCGGCCTCAGGCTCAGCCTCATGGTCAACGCGATATCCGCACTCGTGTCCCGCACCGTCACGGTCGCCGGACTGCTCGCAGCAACCCTGCTCCCGGCGGCTTCTGCCAGGGCGTCAGCCCCGCAGCCGCCCGCACCGCTCCCGCCGCCCCGTCCGGCGTGGACCTCACCCTCGGCCTCACCCTCACCCTCACCCTCCGCCCCGGATGCAGGGCAGGAGGGCGGACCCGCGGCCCTGCCCCGTACCGTCTCGGCATGGTTGCCCTACTGGGACCAGGAGGGCGCCTACCAGGACGCGCTGTCGCACTCCGCCCAGCTCGACACCGTCAGCCCGTTCTGGTACGAGGCGATCTCGGCCGGCCGCATCGACGGCTTCCCCGGCGCGGGCGAACGCCGCATCATCGACGGGCTGCACGGGGCCGGGGCGAAGGTCGTCCCCACCGTCATGGAGACGATGGCGTCCGGCACCCTCGCGGGAATCCTCACCAGCCCCGCACAGCGCGCCGAACACGTCGACACGCTGATGCGCACCGCGGTCGCCCGTGACTACGACGGCCTCGACCTGGACTACGAGTCGATCGCCGGCACCGGGGACGCCACCTACGAGGCGGTGCGTGACGGCTTCACCGCCCTGGCCACCGAACTGTGCGGGCGCCTCCACACCCTGGGCAAGGAGTGCGTGATGACCGTGTTCCCCAAGACCGCGACCACCGGCCGCATCTGGGACTACGCGGCGCTCGGGCGGGTCGCCGACCGGATCAGGATCATGGGGTACAACCTCCACTGGTCAAGCGGAACCCCCGGGCCGATCGCCGACACGGCCTGGTACGAGGACATCCTGACCCGGGCCGTCGCACTCGTACCCGCGGCCAAGCTGGAGATGGGCCTGCCCGCGTACGGCTGGGACTGGCCGGCCGACCCCACAAGCACGGCGGCGACCCAGCACGTCACCTGGAAGGAAGCCGAGGCGCTGCGCGTGAAGGAGGGTGTGCCCTACCGGTTCGATACGGTCTCCGGCACGCCCTGGTTCACGTACAACGACGGCACCGAACAGCGCGAGGTCTGGTACCAGGACGCCCGCGGAGTGGCCACCCATCTGCCGGTACTGCGGCGGCACGGCGTGACCAACACCGTGCTGTGGGCGCTGAATTTCGAGGACCCCGGGGTCTGGCCGGTGCTTGCCGGGGGCTGAGCCCGCAGCCCCGCGACCGCCGGTAGCACCGCCCCGGGCCACCGGCGTACCGGGCGGGTCTGGAAGACTGCCGGACGCCATGAGCCAGTTACCGAACCAGCCCGCCGGGACCTCCGTACCGACCAGCGCCGATGTGGCGCGGCTGGCAGGAGTGTCCAGGGCCACCGTGTCGTACGTACTGAACAACAACACGACCGTACGGATCAGCGAACCCACCCGCCGCCGGGTCAGGGAAGCCGCCTCCGACCTCGGCTATGTGCCGCACGCGGCGGCCCGGAGCCTGCGCGCGGGCCACACGAGGACGGTGCTGCTGCCCGCCGGGCACTTCCCGGCGGGCCCGCTGCACCAGCGCTTCTTCCATGAGCTCCAGTCGGGACTGCGCCGCCTCGACTACACCGTCGTCCAGTACGGCAGTGTCGGCCTCGGCGCCGACGAGGCGGCCAGGGCCTGGGCCGAACTCCGCCCCGTCGCGGTGCTCTCGCCCGGCGGCATCGCCCTCACCCCGCACGGGATTGCCGTGCTCACCCGCTCCGGCGCCAAGGCGGTGATCACCCTGGGCCCGCAGCCGGTGGACGGCGCGCACGCCCTGGTCATGGACCAGCGTGTCGTCGGCAGGTGTGCGGTTGGGCACCTGCTGGACCGGGGCCGCCGGCGGATCGGCGTGGTCATGCCCCAGGAGCCGGGCCTCGCCCTGTCCGCCGAGTCACGGCTGGCCGGGGCGCGCCACGCGGCCGAGCCCGCCGATGCCCGCGTCGAGCCGCTGCCCCTGCGGTACGACGAGGAGTCCGCCGCCGGACTCGCCTCCCGGTGGGACACGCTCGGGCTGGACGCCGTGTTCGCGTACAACGACGAATACGCGATGCTCCTGATGCGGGCCCTGCAGGACGAGGGCATCGACGTACCGGGACAGACCGCGGTCATCGGAGCGGACGACCTGATGCTCGGCAGACTGCTGCGGCCCCGGCTCAGCAGCGTCCGCCTGGAACTGGCAACGCCACAGCCGCCGGCCGAGATGATCGACCGGCTGGTGCAGTACCCCGGCGGAAGGCCGGAACGCCACGATCTGCTGCACGCGAGGGCCGTGCCCCGCGACTCGACCTGACCCCGCACCGGCAGGGCGTGACGACGTGCGGCGCGCACGGGCGGTGTCTAGCGTCATGGGCATGAGCCATCCGGAGAGTTACGAGATCCTTCTGGTCCCGGAATTCAACGAGTCCGGGACAGGCGCTCCCGCACCGGGGACCGCCATCCGCTCCGGAGTGGTGGCGGCTACCGGGGCCACCGGGTCATCGGGCTACCCCCGGTACGCGGGCGACGGCATCGAGGCGGACATCGACCCCGCGACGCGGACGGTGGAGGCCCTGCTGGTGGACGGCGCGGAACTGGACTACAGCCTCTCGGTCCGGATCGCGGAACGGGCTACCGGGACGACGCCGGACGGGGCGGCCGAGACGTTTATCGACAAGCCGGCGGAACTAGTGG
>DATCWZ010000843.1:0-7380 GCA_036566065.1 Streptomyces sp.
CCCCACGGACGACCCCCGCCGCGGGGCGCGGGAAACGAGGGGGCGGCGGGTCCTGGGGGCCCGCCGCCCCGGCGGTACGTTTCTTCGAGGGGTCAGCCCTCCTCGTGGGCCACCGCACGCCGCGCGTCCGCATCAAGCACGCCCCAACTGATGAGCTGCTCCGTCAGGACGGACGGCGACTGGTCGTAGATCACGGCCAGCGTGCGCAGGTCGTCCTGCCGGATCGAGAGCACCTTGCCGTTGTAGTCACCGCGCTGGCTCTGGATCGTCGCGGCATACCGCTGCAACGGACCGGCCTTCTCCGGCGGGACATGGGCGAGGCGCTCCAGGTCGAGGACGAGTTTCGGCGGCGGCTCGGCGGCACCGCCGGGCGTCGTGCCGGGCAGCAGCTCCTGCACCGGGACCCCGTAGAAGTCCGCCAGCTCCGCAAGACGCTGCACCGTCACGGCGCGGTCACCCCGCTCGTACGATCCGACGACCACAGCCTTCCAGCGGCCCTGCGACTTCTCCTCCACACCGTGGAGGGAGAGGCCCTGCTGGGTACGGATGGCGCGGAGTTTGGCCCCGAGCTGTTTGGCGTATTCGCTGGACATATGGCTCCCCGGATGCTGGGACATTCGCGGCTCCGCCGCGTATCTGGTAACTCACTGTGAGGTTACGCAGCGTTACTTGGATGCGTCAAGCCGAATGGTCCATACCCATACCTCCGGGGGTGCGACGGGGGCGGTTATGAGCCCCTGGTAACGTGGATGACGCAAATTCGACGTCCTTTAACATCCGTCCGGTGAGGCGGAGAAGGAGGTCCGTTTCTTATGGACGCACAGCACGACGACACCGGCAACGCGGCACGCCCCGTTCTTGAGGCACCCGACATCGCCCGGGCCCTGACCCGTATCACCCACGAGATCGTCGAACGCGCCAAGGGCGCCGACGACGTGGTACTGCTCGGCATCCCGACGCGCGGAGTGTTCCTCGCCCGCCGGCTGGCCGCGAAACTCCAGGAGATCACCGGCCGGAAGATCCCGGTCGGGTCGCTGGACATCACGATGTACCGCGACGACCTGAGGATGCGCCCCGCCCGGACCCTGGCCCGTACGGAGATCCCCGGTGAGGGCATCGAGGGCCGGCTTGTCGTCCTGGTCGACGACGTGCTCTTCTCCGGCCGCACCATTCGCGCCGCACTCGACGCGCTGGGCGACATCGGCCGCCCCCGCGCCGTACAGCTTGCGGTCCTCGTCGACCGGGGCCACCGCGAACTCCCGATCCGTGCCGACTACGTCGGCAAGAACCTCCCCACGTCGCTGCGGGAGACGGTCAAGGTCCAGCTTGCCGAGGAGGACGGCCGCGACGCCGTGCTGCTCGGTATCCGGCGGACCGCCCCGGCAGGCGCGCAGTAGCTGCTCCGCACCCGTACGCCGCACAAGGCGGTACGGCAGCTTCCGCACGCCCGCATGCCTGATTCCTCCACTTTTCCGGAGTACCCCCAGATGAAGCGCCACCTCATCTCGGCCGCCGACCTCACCCGCGACGACGCCGTCCTGATCCTCGACACAGCCGAGGAGATGGCCCGGGTCGCGGACCGGCCGATCAAGAAACTTCCGACTCTGCGCGGCCGTACCGTCGTCAACCTTTTCTTCGAGGACTCGACGCGTACCCGCATCTCGTTCGAGGCCGCCGCCAAGCGACTGTCCGCCGATGTCATCAGCTTCTCCGCGAAGGGCTCGTCGGTGTCCAAGGGCGAGTCGCTCAAGGACACGGCCCTGACCCTGGAGGCGATGGGCGCGGACGCCGTCGTCATACGGCACAGCGCGTCGGGCGCCCCGTACCGCCTGGCGACGTCCGGGTGGATCGCCGGCGCGGTCATCAATGCCGGTGACGGCACGCACGAGCATCCCACCCAGGCCCTGCTGGATGCCTTCACCATCCGCCGCAGGCTGGTCGGCGCGGATGCGGGGATCGGCCGGGACCTGGAGGGGCTGCGGATCACCATCGTGGGCGACATCCTGCACAGCAGGGTGGCCCGCTCCAATGTCCGCCTGCTGCACACGCTCGGCGCCCAGGTCACCCTGGTGGCCCCGCCGACGCTGGTGCCCGTGGGCGCCGACCACTGGCCCTGCGAGGTCGGCTACGACCTCGACGACGCGCTGGTGAAGTCGGACGCGGTCATGATGCTGCGCGTGCAGCGCGAGCGGATGAACGCCGCCTACTTCCCGACCGAGCGTGAGTACTCCCGGCGCTACGGCCTGCACGGCGAGCGCATGGCGAAGATGCCGGAGCACGCCATCGTCATGCACCCCGGCCCGATGAACCGCGGCATGGAGATCACGGCCGATGTCGCAGACTCCGACCGCTGCACCGCCGTCGAGCAGGTCGCGAACGGCGTCTCCACGCGCATGGCCGTCCTGTACCTGCTGCTGGGCGGCTCCGAGACCGCTCTGCCGTCCGCCGCCGTCCGTACCGAGGAGAGCAAGTGACCATGAGCAAGATCCTTATCCGCGGCGCCAGGGTCCTCGGCGGCGACCCGCAGGACGTCCTCATCGACGGCACGGTCATCGCACAGGTGGCCGACTCCATCGAGGCCGGTGACGCCACCGTGATCGAGGCGGCGGGCCAGATCCTGCTGCCGGGCCTGGTCGACCTGCACACCCACCTGCGCGAACCCGGCCGCGAGGACTCCGAGACCGTCCTGACCGGCACGAGGGCCGCGGCGGCCGGCGGCTTCACCGCCGTGCACGCCATGGCCAACACCTCCCCCGTCGCGGACACCGCCGGTGTCGTCGAGCAGGTCTGGCGGCTCGGCAAGGAGTCCGGCTACTGCGACGTACAGCCAATCGGCGCCGTCACCGAGGGCCTGGAGGGCAAGCAGCTCGCCGAGCTCGGGGCGATGTACGACTCCGCCGCCGCGGTGCGGGTGTTCTCCGACGACGGCAAGTGCGTCGACGACGCCGTGATCATGCGCAGGGCGCTGGAGTACGTCAAGGCGTTCGACGGAGTGATCGCCCAGCACGCCCAGGAGCCCCGGCTCACCCAGGGCGCCCAGATGAACGAGGGCGTCGTCTCCGCCGAGCTCGGCCTCGCCGGCTGGCCCGCGGTCGCCGAGGAGTCGGTCATCGCCCGCGATGTGCTGCTCGCCGCCCATGTCGACTCCCGGGTGCACATCTGCCACCTGTCGACCGCGGGCTCCGTGGAACTGGTGCGCTGGGCCAAGTCCAAGGGGTGGAAGGTCACCGCCGAGGTCACCCCGCACCACCTGCTGCTCACCGAAGAGCTCGTACGGTCGTACGACCCCGTCTTCAAGGTGAACCCGCCCCTGCGTACCGAGGCCGATGTGATGGCCCTGCGCGAGGCGCTCGCCGACGGCACCATCGACTGCGTGGCCACCGACCACGCCCCGCACCCGCACGAGGACAAGGACTGCGAGTGGTCGGCCGCCGCCATGGGCATGGTGGGCCTGGAGACCGCGCTGTCCGTGGTCCAGCAGACCATGGTCGACACCGGCCTTCTCGACTGGGCCGGCGTCGCCGACCGGATGTCGTTCCGCCCCGCGGCCATCGGCCGGCTCGAAGGCCACGGCCGGCCCGTCTCGGCGGGTGAACCGGCCAACCTCACCCTGGTCGATCCGGCATACCGTGGGGTCGTGGACCCCGCGGGCTTCGCCTCCCGCAGCCGCAACACCCCGTACGAGGGTCGTGAGCTGCCGGGCCGAGTGACCTACACGTTCCTGCGGGGCCGTGCCACGGTCGTCGACGGGACACTCGCGTGACAGCACTCAACTCCCCTTATCCGCTGTACCGGCTGGCCGCCGGGCCGAAGTCGGCCGAAGTGACCGACTGGCCCGCCCGCATCAGCTGGGTCGTCGGCCTGATCGTGCTCGTCGCCTTCGTCTTCTGGCTGATGCGCCAGGGATGGAAGTGGCGCGAAAAGCTCCAGTCCGGCCTCCCCGAGCTCGCCACCACCCCGGACGGTTACGAGGACGGCGAGACGCTCCTCACACTCACCGGCCGCTACCACGGGTCGACGACCGCGGGCCAGTGGCTCGACCGGATCGTCGCCCACGGCCTGGGCACCCGCAGCCGCGCCGAGCTGACGCTCACGGCGCAGGGCCTGGACGTCGTACGGCCAGGGGCCGCCGGCTTCTTCGTACCGGCAGGCGCACTGCGCGAGGCCAGGCTCGACAAGGCCCTCGCCGGCAAGGTCCTGCCCGAGGGCGGCCTCCTGGTCCTCACCTGGGCCCACGGCGGGACGCTCATCGACTCCGGTTTCCGCTCCGACCACGCGGCGGAACACCGGGCCTGGGCCGAAGCCGTCAACAACCTCACCCGCACCACGGAAGGCACCGCACGATGACGATCTCCGCCCGGGGAGCAAGCGCTCCCGCCGTACTCGTCCTGGAGGACGGCCGCTCCTTCCGAGGCCGCGCCTACGGGGCCGTGGGGGAGACCTTCGGCGAAGCGGTGTTCTCCACCGGGATGACCGGCTACCAGGAAACACTCACCGACCCCTCGTACCACCGCCAGGTCGTCGTGATGACCGCCCCGCACATCGGCAACACCGGGGTGAACGACGAGGACCCCGAGTCGAAGAAGATCTGGGTCGCCGGCTATGTCGTACGCGACCCCGCCAGGACCCCGTCGAGCTGGCGCTCCCGGCGCTCGCTCAACGAGGAGCTCGTCAGTCAGGGCATCGTCGGCATCAGCGGCATCGACACCCGCGCCCTGACCCGCCATCTGCGCGAGCGCGGCGCCATGCGCGTCGGCATCTTCTCCGGCAACGCGATCGCCGACGAGGGCATACTGCTCGCCAAGGTCCGCCAGGCCCCCGAGATGAAGGGCGCCGACCTCGCCGCCGAGGTCGCGACCAAGGAGACCTACGTCGTCCCCGCCGTCGGCGAGAAGAAGTTCACCGTCGCCGCGATCGACCTCGGCATCAAGGGCATGACGCCCCACCGCATGGCCGAGCGCGGCATCGAGGTGCACGTCATGCCCGCCACCGCCACACTCGACGAGGTGTACGCCGTCGGGCCCGACGGGGTCTTCTTCTCCAACGGCCCCGGCGACCCGTCCACCGCCGATCACGCCGTCTCCGTCATGCGCGGCATCCTGGAGCGGCGCACCCCGCTCTTCGGCATCTGCTTCGGCAACCAGATTTTGGGCCGGGCCCTCGGCTTCGGCACGTACAAGCTCAAGTACGGCCACCGCGGCATCAACCAGCCGGTGCAGGACCGCGCGACCGGCAAGGTCGAGGTCACCGCGCACAACCACGGCTTCGCCGTCGACGCCCCCCTCGACAAGGTCTCCGACACCGAGTTCGGCCGCGCCGAGGTCTCCCACGTCTGCCTGAACGACCAGGTCGTCGAGGGGCTCCGGCTCCTGGACCGACCGGCCTTCAGCGTCCAGTACCACCCCGAAGCGGCCGCGGGCCCGCACGACGCCGCGTACCTCTTCGACCGCTTCGTATCCCTGATGGAGGGCCAGCGTGCCTAAGCGCTCCGATATCCAGTCCGTCCTGGTCATCGGGTCCGGCCCGATCGTCATCGGCCAGGCCGCCGAATTCGACTACTCCGGCAGCCAGGCATGCCGCGTCCTCAAGGCCGAGGGCCTGCGCGTCATCCTGGTCAACTCCAACCCAGCCACGATCATGACCGACCCGGAGATCGCCGACGCCACCTACGTCGAGCCGATCACCCCCGAGTTCGTCGAGAAGATCATCGCCAAGGAGCGCCCCGATGCGCTCCTGCCGACCCTGGGCGGCCAGACCGCGCTCAACACCGCCATCTCCATGCACGAGAACGGCGTCCTGGACAGGTACGGCGTCGAGCTCATCGGCGCCAACGTCGCGGCCATCAACAAGGGCGAGGACCGCGAGCAGTTCAAGGGCGTCGTCGAGGCCGTCAGGGCCAAGATCGGCCACGGCGAGTCCGCCCGCTCGGTCATCTGCCACACAATGGACGACATCATCCAGGGCGTCGACACCCTCGGCGGCTACCCCGTCGTCGTACGCCCCTCCTTCACCATGGGCGGCGCCGGATCCGGCTTCGCGCACGACGAGGAGGAGCTGCGCCGCATCGCGGGCCAGGGCCTCACGCTCTCGCCGACCACCGAGGTGCTCCTGGAGGAGTCCATCCTCGGCTGGAAGGAGTACGAACTGGAGCTGATGCGCGACAGGAACGACAACGTCGTGATCGTCTGCTCCATCGAGAACTTCGACCCGATGGGCGTCCACACGGGCGACTCGATCACCGTCGCCCCGGCGATGACGCTCACCGACCGCGAGTACCAGCTCCTGCGCGACATGGGCATCGCGATCATCCGCGAGGTCGGTGTCGACACCGGCGGCTGCAACATCCAGTTCGCGGTCAACCCGGCCGACGGCCGGATCATCGTGATCGAGATGAACCCGCGCGTTTCGCGCTCCTCGGCGCTCGCCTCCAAGGCCACCGGCTTCCCGATCGCCAAGATCGCCGCCAAGCTGGCCATCGGCTACACGCTGGACGAGATCCCCAACGACATCACGGAGAAGACCCCGGCCTCCTTCGAGCCGACGCTCGACTACGTCGTGGTCAAGGCCCCCCGCTTCGCCTTCGAGAAGTTCCCCTCCGCGGACTCCACCCTCACCACCACCATGAAGTCGGTGGGCGAGGCCATGGCGATCGGCCGGAACTTCACCGAGGCGCTGCAGAAGGCGCTGCGCTCCCTGGAGAAGAAGGGCTCGCAGTTCGACTTCGGCGGCGAGCCCGGCGACCGGGCGCGGCTCCTCGAAGAGGCGGCCCGCCCCACCGACGGCCGGCTCAACACCGTCATGCAGGCCATCCGGGCCGGCGCCACCCAGGAGGAGGTCTTCGACGCGACGAAGATCGACCCCTGGTTCGTCGACCAGCTCTTCCTCATCAACGAGATCGCCGACGACGTCGCCGCCGCCGACAAGCTCGGCCCCGAACTGCTCGCCGAGGCCAAGCGGCACGGCTTCTCCGACGCCCAGATCGCCGCGATCCGCGGCCTGCGCGAGGACGTCGTGCGCGAGGTGCGGCACGCGTTCGGTATCCGGCCCGTCTACAAGACGGTCGACACCTGCGCGGCCGAGTTCGCCGCGAAGACCCCGTACTTCTACTCCTCGTACGACGAGGAGAGCGAGGTCGCGCCCCGCACGAAGCCCGCCGTGATCATCCTCGGCTCGGGCCCCAACCGGATCGGCCAGGGCATCGAGTTCGACTACTCCTGCGTCCACGCCTCGTTCGCGCTGAGCGACGCGGGCTACGAGACGGTGATGGTCAACTGCAACCCGGAGACCGTCTCCACCGACTACGACACCTCCGACCGGCTGTACTTCGAGCCGCTGACGCTGGAGGACGTGCTGGAGATCGTGCACGCCGAGACCCTCGCG
>DATCWZ010000582.1:0-4174 GCA_036566065.1 Streptomyces sp.
GCCACGGCCGACCCCGCAGAGCCCGGAACCACCGCCGACCCCGGGGGCATCGCCGGACTGCTCACCCGGCTCCAGGCGCTCTACCGGCAGGCCGAGGCGGCATCGGAGACGTACAACGCCACCGCCGAGGAGCTGAGGAAGCGGACCGCGCAGGCCGACCGGCTGTCCGCCGCGCTGGCCAGGGCCCGGGGCGCGCTCGACACCAGCCGCAGGGACATGGGCCGGCTGGCCCGCGAGCAATATCAGGGGCGGTCCGACTTCTCCGCGTACATGCGGCTGCTGCTGTCCGACGACCCGCAGGACGCCCTGGAACAGGCCCATGTGATCGAGCGGCTGGCGGCAGGCCGTGCCGCGGCCATGGACCGGCTCACTGGTTCCGAGAAACGGGCCGACGAGCTGGCGACCAGGTCCCGCGCGGTACTCGACCGGCAGCAGGTGCTGGCAGCGAGGCAGAAGAGGCAGCGTGACACCGTACGGTCCCGACTGGCGCGGGTCGAGGCGCTGCTGGCCTCGCTCTCCCCCGGGCAACTCGCCGAACTGGCCGCACTGGAGCGGAAGAACACGGACGAGGCCCAGCACAAGCTGGTCAGCTCCGGCGCGCTCGGCTCCGCACAGGTGCCCTCCGAACAGGGCAGCAAGGCCGTGCGGTAGGCGATCGAACAGATCGGCAAGCCGTCTGTGTGGGGCACCGAGGGGCCCGCGTCCTTCGACCGCCGCCTCGTGGTGCCTCTCGTTCGAATCATGCCGGGCTCGCGTGCCCTGGTGCCGCACCTCGCGGCGTTGTCGTCAGTCTTCTCCGAGCTCTCGGCTTCTCCCCCAGCCTTCGGCCGGGAGGGGCCCCCAGAGCAGGGGAGGCCCAACCGCTCCGCGTCGCCTCCGCCTTGCGATGCACGGCACCAGACCCGGCTCCCTCGTCCGGCCTGATTTAAACGAAAGACCCTAGGAGCGACCGTGTCCGACGGCTGTTACGCGTACAGCCGTCGGACACGCCGCGTCACGCAGATCAGCCGGCCTGCGCGCCCGACGCCTCGGCCAGATACGCGTTCGTCTTGTCGGGATCGAAGAAGAAGTTTTCCAGATCCGCCGGGTTGTCGAACGCGTTGGCGAACCGGTCGGCGACCGGCTGCATCTGACCGGCCGCGCCGATCAGATTCAGGACATGCTCCGGCGGCGGGGTGAGCATCGCGTTGGTCCACTTCACGACGTGCTGGGCGTTCTTTTCCCAGTGCCGGTCGAAGGTGGCCTGCATCCACTCCGCGTCGAACTCGCGGTCGCCGTGTTCGACGATCGCGTCCAGATAGGTGTCCGCACACTTGGACGCTGTGTTGGAGCCCTGCCCTGTGATCGGGTCGTTGGCGACGACCACATCCCCCACACCGAGGACCAGGCCGCCGCCGGGCAGCCGGCCGATCGGCTTGCGTACGACCGGCGGGTAACGGCCCGCCAGTGTGCCATTGGCGTCGGTCAGTTCGACCTTGGTGGCGCGCGCGTACTCCCACGGAGTGAACTTCTCCATGAGCTCCAGCGTCTTGGCGAGGTGCTCGGAGGGGTCCTTGATGCCCTGGAAGGCGTCGAGCGGGCCGCCCGGGATTCCCTCCCAGAACAGAATGTCGGCACGGCCGGAGATCGTCAGCGTCGGCATGATGAACAGCTCGCCGACACCCGGGACCAGATCGCACCGGACCGCGTCGTAGTCCGGGTGCTCGGGCCGCGGGGCCAGGCCGTGCACATACGCGACGGCCAGCGCGCGCTGAGGGGTGTCGAACGGTGAACGCGAGGCGTCCCGGTCGAACATGGAGACCAGCTCGCCCTTGCCCGCCGAGACCATCACCAGGTCGTAGGCGCGCGAGAAGTAGTCCAGGTCCGAGACGGCCGCACCATGGATGACGAGCTGGCCGCCGCGCTGGGCGAAGGTCTCCATCCAGCCGGCCATCTTCACCCGCTGGTCCACGGACTGGGCGAAGCCGTCCAGCTTGCCGACCCAGTCGATGACGCGCGAGGAGTCGGGCCCGGTGACCGAGATCCCGAGGCCCTGGATGCGCGGGGCCTGCGACTCCCAGAAGTTGAGCTTGTAGTCCCGCTCGTTCTGCAGCGCCGTGTGGAACATGCACTGCGTCGACATGACCCGGCCGGACCGGATCTCGTCGGCCGTGCGGTTGGACATAAGGGTGACTTCGTACCCTTTGGTCTGCAGTCCGAGGGCGAGCTGGAGACCGGACTGGCCGGCCCCCACAATCAGTATCTTCCGCATCGCGGCTCTCCGTTACGTGTACGTGGTTCGCTTCTACGCCGGGGCGGCGTCAAGAGCGTGACCCACCAAGGCCAGAAGCGACTCGACGACCGTGATCCTGCTACGCGCGTCCATGATCACAACAGGGACGTGCGGTGGCACCGTCAATGCCTCCCTGACGTCCGGCGCCTCGTAATCGGGCGTTCCCTCGAAGTGGTTGACGGCCACGATGTAGGGAAGTCCGCAGCTCTCGAAGTAGTCGAGCGCGGGAAAGCAGTCGGCCAGCCGCCGGGTGTCGGCGAGGACTATCGCGCCGATCGCGCCGCGCACCAGGTCGTCCCACATGAACCAGAAACGCTGCTGGCCGGGGGTGCCGAACAGGTACAGCACGAGGTCGGCGTCGAGGGTCAGCCGCCCGAAGTCCATCGCGACGGTCGTGGTGACCTTGTCGGGGGTGGCGGCCAGGTCGTCGGTTTCCTCGCTGGCCTGCGTCATCAACGCCTCGGTCTTCAGCGGGGTGATCTCGGAGACCGAGCTGACGAAGGTCGTCTTGCCCACTCCGAAACCGCCCGCGATCACGATCTTGGTCGCGACGGGAGCACGTGTGTGGTCCAACTGCCATGCCTGCAGGGTTTCCCCGGCCTGTTCCTCCGGCCCCGGCTGTTCCGGGACGAGCACCGGCGACTCAGAGACGACGGAGTCCATTGAGCACCCTTTCGAGCAGTGCGCGGTCGGGCTGGCCGGTGCCGTGACCGGTGCCGTACACGCGGATCTTTCCCTGGTCGGCCAGGTCGCTGAGCAGCACCCGGACCACCCCGAGCGGCATCTTCAGCAGGGCCGAGACCTCCGCGACCGTACGCATACGGCGGCAGAGCTCGACGATGGCGCGCAGCTCGGGCATCACGCGGGTGGCGAGGCTGCCGTTGGGCAGCTCACGGCGCTCGTCCGGGGCTTCGAGCGCCGCGACGAAGGTCTCGACGAGCAGGACGTGTCCGAACCGGGTACGGCCGCCGGTCAGGGAGTACGGACGTACGCGCGCCGGGCGCCGGTCGGCGCCGCGGACGGGGAGTTTGGGTGCGGGTTCAGCAGCGGAGGTCACTGGGCGCTCTCCATCGATTTACGGAGCTCACTGCGGAGTTCGGGGGTGAGGACATGTCCGGCCCGGCCGACGAAGAGCGCCATGTGATACGCGATGACGCTCATGTCGCAGTCCGGGGCGGCATGCACACCGAGCAGTGAACCGTCGCTGATCGACATGACGAAGACACTGCCCTCGTCCATGGCGACCATCGTCTGCTTGACGCCGCCGCCGTCCATCAGACCCGCCGCGCCGACCGTGAGCGAGCCGATGCCCGACACGATGGTGGCCAGGTCGGCGGTCGACCCCCTGGGTCCCTCCGGCCGGGGGGTGATGGGTACGGCCAGATGTCTGGGGTCGGAGGAGAGGAGCATCAGCCCGTCGGACGATACGACCGTGACCGAGCGGACCCCTGGCACCTCCTCTACGAGATTGCTCAGCAACCAGTGAAGGTTACGGGCCTCGGTACTCAGCCCGAACGTGCTGGGTGCAGTCAACTGCGTGCCTCCTCGACTGTGTCCCCCGTCTGATCGATGCGACCATCGGTACGGTCGGTCAACTCAGTGTTGTCGGTCTGTGGGGTGCCGTCGGCGCCTGCGGCGATCTCCGCCTCGGCATCGCGCCGGCCTTCGTTCGCGCCCTGCTGGAAACCGCCGAGTCTGCGGCGCAGCGCTTCCTTGTCCACGCCGCCCTTGCGCTCGGCGGCCGGGGTCTCGGCGGGCTGGACGATCTTGGGGGTGCGCTTGGGCAGGCCCTTGTCGGTGACACGCTCGGCCTGCGGCCTCCGGGGGCCGGGAACCGGGCTCGCGGCGGGCTCGGCGGCCGGTTCGGCGGCGGGCTCAGCGTCCGGTTCGGCGACGGTGGGC
>DATCWZ010000593.1:0-4467 GCA_036566065.1 Streptomyces sp.
TGGTGGGACACCTCGACCGTCGGCAGTGAGGACATCGTCTTCAAGAAGATCGCCGAGGGGTTCGAGAAGGAGCACCCGAAGGTCGACGTCAAGTACGTCAACGTCCCCTTCGGCGAGGCGCAGAACAAGTTCAAGAACGCCGCCCAGGCGAACTCCGGCGCCCCGGACGTCATCCGCTCCGAGGTCGCCTGGACCCCGGACTTCGCCGACCTCGGCTACCTTGCCCCGCTGGACGGCACCCCCGCGCTGAAGGACAAGGACGACTTCCTCAAGCAGGCCGCCGCGTCCACCGTCTACAAGGGCAAGACGTACGCGGTGCCGCAGGTGATCGACTCCATGGGCATCTTCTACAACAAGAAGATCTTCAAGGAGGCCGGCGTCGAGGTCCCGTCGAACATCACCGAACTCAAGGCCGCCGCCAGGACGATCAAGGACAAGACCGGGAAGACCGGCATGTACCTGCGCGGCGACGACGCGTACTGGTTCCTGTCCTTCCTGTACGGCGAGGGCGGCGACCTGGTCGACGCCTCCAGCAAGACCGTCACGGTGGACAAGCCGGAAGGCGTCAAGGCATTCAAGGTCGTCAAGGATCTGGTCGACTCGGGAGCGGCGAAGACCGACGCCACGGACGGCTGGGAGAACATGCAGTCCGCGTTCAAGGACGGCAAGGTCGCCATGATGATCAACGGCCCGTGGGCCGTCGCCGACACGCTGACCGGCAAGGAGTTCACGGACAAGAGCAACCTGGGCATCGCCCCGGTTCCGGCGGGGTCGGCCGGGCAGGGCGCGCCGCAGGGCGGCCACAACCTGGCGGTCTACGCGGGCTCCAAGAACCTGGCCGCCTCCTATGCGTTCGTCCAGTACATGACCTCCGTGGACACCCAGGCCCGCACCGCGGGTGAGCTGAACCTGCTGCCGACGCGCACCTCCGCGTACGCCCGGAAGGAGGCCGTCAACAGCGAGATCGTCGGCTTCTTCAAGCCGGTCGTCGAGACCGCGGTCGAGCGGCCCTGGATTCCGGAGACCGGCGGCCTGTTCGCCCCGCTGGTCACCGAGTACACCAAGGTCCTCACCGACCAGACCACGCCGGAGAAGGCGGCGAAGTCGACCGGTGACGCCTACCGCACGCTCCTCAAGGGCTGGAAGTAACCCAGGAAGGCAGGCCGGCTGATGGCTGTGCACACCGGCCAGTCGGCGGTGAGGGCCGCGGACGACGACGTCGTCCGCGGCCGGAGCCGCGGTACTGGCGAGAACCCGCCGCTGCCGGGCAGGTTCCGGCGGGCCCTGTCGGTCCACTGGTATGCCTGGACGATGGTCGCCCCGGTGGTGGTCGTGATCGGCGTGATCATCGGATATCCGCTGGTCCGCGGCATCTGGCTGTCCATGACCGACGCCAACGAACGCAATGTCGCCCGGTCCATCGGCGTCAATGAACTGCCCGCCACCTACTCGTTCGTGGGCGCGGACAACTATGTCGCCGCGCTGACGGGCAGCCAGTTCCTCGGCACGCTCGGCTGGACCCTGGTGTGGACGGTCTCCTGTGTGGGCATCACGTTCTGCCTGGGTATGGGCCTGGCCAACATCCTCAACCGCCGTATCGCCGGGCGCTCCGCCTACCGCATGGCCCTCATCCTGCCCTGGGCCGTCCCCGGCTTCGTCTCCGTCTTCGCCTGGCGCTTCCTCTACAACGAGGACCGCGGACTGCTCAACAGGATCCTCGGCGGCACCGGCATCGACGCCGTTCCCTGGCTGAACGACCCCACCTGGGCGAAGTTCTCCGTCATCGCCGTCAACGTCTGGCTCGGCGTGCCGTTCATGATGGTCGCCCTGCTCGGCGGGCTGCAGTCCATACCCGCGGAGCACTACGAGGCGGCCGAGATGGACGGCGCCACCGCCTGGCAGCGGTTCCGCCACATCACGCTCCCCGGACTGCGCCCGGTCTCCACCACGGTGATCCTGCTCTCCACCATCTGGACCTTCAACATGTTCCCGGTGATCTTCCTGCTGACCCGTGGCGGACCGGGTGAGGCCACCCAGATCCTCGTCACCCAGGCGTACAAATTCTCCTTCGAGATCAGCCCGCGCGACTTCGCGGAGTCCTCCACCTGGGGCGTGCTGATCCTCGTACTCCTGATGCTCTTCGCCGTGATCTACCGGCGGGTGCTCCGCACACAAGGAGACAACTGGTGACCACTGTTACGGCGCCCCGCCCGCCCCGCAGGCGCGGCGAGCGCTCCCCGGCCGCGTCCGTCGCCCTGCACCTCACCCTGATCACCGCGTCGGTGATCGCGGTCTTCCCGGTGCTGTGGGTGCTGCTGACCTCGCTGAAACCGTCCCGGTTCGCGACGACGACCGACTTCTTCAAGGAGCCGACCTTCGCGAACTACACCGGCCTGATCAGGGACACCGAGTTCCTGAGCTGGTTCGGCAACTCGGTGATCGTCTCCGCGCTCTCCACCGTCATCGGCGTCCTCGTCTCCGCCACCACCGGCTACGCGGTGAGCCGTTACCACTTTCCTGGCAAGCGCGGGCTGATGTGGACACTGCTGGTCACCCAGATGTTCCCGGTCGCCGTCCTCATCGTGCCCATCTACAACATCATGTCGGGCCTCGGCCTGCTCAATCAGCCGGCCGGGCTCGTCATCACCTACCTCACCATCTCGGTGCCGTTCTGCGCCTGGATGATGAAGGGCTTCTTCGACACCATCCCGCGCGAGATCGACGAATCGGGCCAGGTCGACGGACTCACCCCGTTCGGCACGTTCTGGCGGCTCGTCCTGCCGCTGGCCAAACCGGGCCTGGCCGTCACCGCCTTCTACTCCTTCATCACCGCCTGGGGCGAGGTCGCCTACGCCTCCGCGTTCATGGTCGGTGACGAGAACCTCACCCTCGCCGGCGGACTGCAGAAGTTCGTCAACCAGTACGGAGCCCAGTGGGGCCCGATGACCGCCGCGTCCGTACTCATCGCGATCCCGGCCGGCCTGGTCTTCCTGTTCGCGCAGAAGCACCTGGTCACCGGCGTCTCCGCCGGGGCGGTCAAGGGCTGACCCGCCGGACCCGTACCACGACCCGCCGCACCACCCAGACACCTCAGGGACGACATGACCCAGCACCTCGCTGCCCCCTCCGCGGGCCCGTCCGACGACGCCCCGGTCCACCCCGCCGGCTGGTGGCAGGACGCGGTGATCTACCAGGTCTATCCACGGAGTTTCGCCGACGGCAACGGCGACGGCATGGGCGACCTGGCGGGCGTCACCGCCCGGCTCCCCTACCTCAGGGACCTCGGCGTGGACGCCGTCTGGCTCAGCCCGTTCTACGCGTCACCGCAGGCCGACGCGGGCTACGACGTCGCCGACTACCGGGCCATCGACCCGATGTTCGGCACCCTGCTGGACGCCGACGCGCTGATCCGTAGGGCCCACGCCCTGGGCCTGCGCGTCATCACCGACCTGGTACCCAACCACTCGTCCGACCAGTACGAATGGTTCAGGCGCGCGCTCGCCGAAGGCCCCGGCTCCGCCCTGCGCTCCCGCTACCACTTCCGCCCCGGCAAGGGCGGAAGCGGCGAACTCCCGCCCAATGACTGGGAGTCCATCTTCGGCGGGCCCGCCTGGACCCGCACCGAGGACGGCGAGTGGTACCTGCATCTGTTCGCCCCCGAGCAGCCCGACTTCAACTGGGAACACCCGGCTGTCGCCGACGAGTTCCGCTCGATCCTGCGCTTCTGGCTCGACATGGGCGTCGACGGCTTCCGCGTCGATGTCGCCCACGGCCTCGTCAAGGCCCCCGGCCTGCCCGACCTCGGCATCCACGACCAGCTCAGGCTGCTCGGCAACGACGTCATGCCGTTCTTCGACCAGGACGGCGTGCACGAGATCTACCGCAGCTGGCGCACCATCCTCGACGAGTACCCCGGTGACCGCATCGCTGTCGCCGAGGCATGGACCCCCACCGTCGAGCGCACCGCCAACTACGTACGCCCCGACGAGATGCACCAGGCGTTCAACTTCCAGTACCTGTCCACCGCCTGGGACGCCGCCGAGCTGCGTACGGTCATCGACTCCTCCCTCGACGCGATGCGCCCGGTCGGGGCCCCCACCACCTGGGTGCTCTCCAACCACGACGTCACCCGTCACACCACCCGGTTCGCCAACCCGCCCGGCCTCGGCACCCAGATCCGCACCCCCGGCGACCCGGAACTCGGGCTGCGCAGGGCACGCGCCGCGACCCTGCTGATGCTGGCGCTGCCCGGCTCCGCGTACCTCTACCAGGGCGAGGAACTCGGCCTGCCCGACGTCACCGACCTGCCCGACGAAGTGCGCCAGGACCCGTCGTTCTTCCGGGCCGCGGGCCAGGACGGCTTCCGCGACGGCTGCCGGGTGCCGATCCCGTGGACCCGTACGGGCAGCTCGTACGGCTTCGGCAGCGGCGGAAGCTGGCTTCCCCAGCCGGACACCTGGGGCGGGC
>DATCWZ010000533.1:0-7327 GCA_036566065.1 Streptomyces sp.
TTCGCCGACCGCGCGGGCGGCCTCCTCGGCGGTGGCGCGCCCCGAGAAACCCGGAAAGCCGGACAACCCGCAGGACTCGAAGGGCCCGAGCGACTCCCCCGGGCACACGAAGCCGCCGAAGGGGCCCGACCCCACCCCGTCACCGACCGAGGACTGCGTCAAGTTCCTGTGGTGGTGCACCTGATACGGGCTGGGCGACCAGACGGCCGTGGCGTCAGACCGCCGCGTCGATGCCCAGCATCCGGCGCAGCAGGTCCCGCAGCACCTTGCGGTCCGTGGCCGACAGCTCGGCGAGCGGCTCGCGGGCGAAGTCGAGCGAGTCGCGCAGCAGCCGCGCCGTCGTGATGCCCTTGGCGGTCGGCGCGGCGAGCTTCACCCGCCGGTCCGCCGGGTCCGGGCGGCGCTCCACCAGGCCGCGGGCCTCCAGCCGGTCCACGATGCCCGTGATGTTCGACGGCTCGCACTTCAGCTTCTGCGCGATCCTGCGCATGGGTGTCGGCTCCAGCGCGAGCAGCCCCAGCACTCGCGCCTGGGCGCCGGTCAGTGAATGGGCGGCGGCGGCCCGGTCGTACTCCTCGTAATAGCGCGCCACCACACTGCCGATGAGCTCGACGACTTCCAGGGTCAGCGGGTCCGTGCGCGAGGTGGCCATGAGGCCCAGGATACCCATTTACTTGACAACATGAAATATCCAGGCGCATGGTTGTTTCAGGTAATGAAGCTTTTTCGCTCATCCCGCCCGTGAGACATCGTGAGACATCGAGGAGACCCCGAGCCCATGTCTGCAGCTCTTCCCACGTCCAGCCGTGAATGGCACCTCGTCGCCCGCCCGCACGGCTGGCCGGTGGCTGAGAATGTCGCGCTGCGTGAGGCCCCCGTGAGCGCCCCCGCCGAGGGCCGCGTCCTGGTGCGCAACCTGTACTTCTCGGTCGACCCCTATATGCGCGGTCGGATGAACGACGTCAAGTCGTACACCCCGCCGTTCAAGCTCGACCACCCCATGGAGGGCGGCGCGGTCGGCGAGGTCATCGCCTCCGCCGCCGAGGGCTTCGAGATCGGCGACCATGTCCTGCACGGTCTGGGATGGCGCGAGTACGCGGACGTCCCCGCCCAGCACGCGGTAAAGGTGGACGCCTCCCTCGCCCCGCTCTCCGCCTACCTCGGTGTGCTCGGGATGACCGGACTCACCGCGTACGCGGGCCTGTTCGAGGTCGCCTCGTTCAAGGAGGGCGACGCCGTGTTCGTGTCCGGCGCCGCCGGTGCGGTCGGCAGCCAGGTCGGCCAGATGGCCAGGATCAAGGGTGCCTCGCGGGTCATCGGTTCGGCCGGCACCGACGAGAAGGTCAAGCTCCTGGTCGAGGAGTACGGATTCAACGCGGCCTTCAACTACAAGAACGGCCCGGTCAAGGACCAGCTCGCCGAGGCCGCCCCGGACGGCATCGACGTGTACTTCGACAACGTCGGCGGCGACCACCTGGAGGCCGCGCTGGCCTCGTTCAACCTGCACGGCCGCGCCACCATCTGCGGCATGATCGCCCAGTACAACGCCACCGAGCCCGTCCCGGCGCCGCGCAACCTCGCGCTGGTCATCGCCAAGCGGCTGCGGCTGCAGGGCGTCCTGGTCTCGGACCACGCCGACCTCCAGCCCCGGTTCGTCAAGGACGTCGCCGGCTGGCTGGCCTCCGGTGAGCTGAAGTACCGCGAGACGACTGTCGAGGGCATCGAGCACGGCTTCGACGCCTTCCTCGGCATGCTGCACGGAGCGAACACCGGCAAGATGATCGTCTCCCTCGACGCCGCCCACTGAGCGAGGAACCGAGGGCCGCACGGGGGTGCGGCCCTCGGTCACGCGGCGCGGGTCACGCTACGAACCGACCTTGCGCTTGTTCCAGACGTCGAAGCCGACCGCGGCCAGCAGCACCAGGCCCTTGATGACCTGCTGGTAGTCCGTGCCGATGCCCACCAGCGACATGCCGTTGTTGAGCACGCCGAGCACCAGCCCGCCGATGACCGCCCCGAGGACCGTGCCGACACCGCCGGTCATCGACGCGCCGCCGATGAACGCCGCCGCGATGGCCTCCAGTTCGAAGTTCAGGCCCGCTTGCGGGACGCCTGCGTTGAGCCGGGCCGCGTACACGATCCCGGCCAGTGCCGAGAGCACGCCCATGTTGACGAACACCAGGAAGACGACCCGCTTGTCCTTGACCCCGGACAGCTTCGCCGCCGCCTGGTTGCCGCCGAGCGCGTACACATGGCGGCCGATGATCGCGTTGCGCATGACATAGCCGAAGCCGATCAGCAGCACGGCCAGGAGCAGCAGCACCACCGGGACCCCGCGGTAGCTGGCCAGCGTCAGGGTGAACGCGAGCACCGCCGCCGCGATGGCCACCAGCTTGAGCAGGAAGATGTTGCGGGGCAGCACGTCGAGCGCGTACCGCTTCTGCCGCCTCCGGTCGCGGAATTCCTGCACCAGGGCGAACGCCAGCAGGCCGGCGCCCAGCAGCACGGTCAGATTGTGGTAGTTGGTCTGCGGGCCCACTTCCGGCAGATAGCCGGTGGAGATCTTCTGGAAGCCGTCGGGGAACGGCCCCAGCGAGCGGCTGCCCAGCAGGATCTGCGTGCCGCCGCGGAAGAGCAGCATCCCGGCCAGCGTCACGATGAAGGACGGGATGCCGACGTACGCGATCCAGAAGCCCTGCCACGCGCCCGCGACCGCCCCCAGCAGCAGCGCGAGCACCAGGGCGAGCACCCAGGGCACCTTGTGCTCGACCATCATCACGGCGCAGGCCGCGGAGACGAACGCGGCCAGCGAGCCGACCGACAGGTCGATATGACCGGCGATGATGACGATCATCATGCCGATGGCGAGGACCAGGATGTAGCTGTTCTGGAGGACCAGGTTGGTGACGTTGTTCGGCCTGAGCAGGACGCCGTCGGTCCAGACGCCGAACAGCGCGACGATCAGGACCAGGGCGATGAGCATCCCGTACTGGCGCATATTGCGCCGGGCCGCGTCCAGGAGCAGCGCTCGCGTGGAGACGGCGGCGGGCACGGGCCCCGGCGGCCTGGGGCCCTTCGGCGTTTCGGTGGTGGCGGTGGACATGTCCCGTTACCTCTTGTCGCTGGTCATATGGCGCATCAGGACTTCCTGGGTGGCCTCGGCGCGCGGGACCTCCCCGGTGAGCCGGCCGGCGGACATCGTGTAGATGCGGTCGCACATGCCGAGCAGCTCGGGCAGTTCGGAGGAGATGAGGACGACCGCGCGGCCCTCGGCGGCGAGCCGGTCGATGACCGTGTAGATCTCGTACTTCGCGCCGACGTCGATGCCGCGGGTCGGCTCGTCCAGGATCAGCACATCGGGACCCGCGAAGATCCACTTGCTGAGGACGACCTTCTGCTGGTTGCCGCCGGAGAGCTTTCCGGCGTGTTCGAAGACGGTCGGGGCCTTGATGTTCATCGAGGCGCGGTACGACTCGGCGACCCGGGTCTCCTCGTGCTCGTCGACGATCCCGCGCCTGGAGACCCTGGCCAGCGCGCTGAGTGTGATGTTGCGGCCGATGGTGTCGATGAGGTTGAGGCCGTACTGCTTGCGGTCCTCGGTGACGTACGCGATGCCGTGCGCGATGGCCTCGGGGACCGTACGGGTGCGTATCTCGCGGCCGTCCTTGAAGATCCGGCCGCTGATGCCGCGGCCGTAGGAGCGGCCGAAGACGCTCATCGCGAGTTCGGTACGGCCCGCGCCCATCAGCCCGGCGATCCCGACGATCTCGCCCCGCCTGACCTCGACGGAGACATGATCGACGACCTTGCGGTGCTGGTCGATGGGGTGGTGCACGGTCCAGTCGCGGATCTCCAGGGCGGGCAGGGTGCCCGGCTCGCCGTCGTACGGCGTGCGGGGCGGGAAACGGCTGTCGAGATCCCGGCCGACCATGCCCCGGATGATGCGGTCCTCGGTCGTCGACTCCGCGGCGACATCCAGGGTCTCGACCGTACGGCCGTCCCGGATGACGGTGACGGAGTCGGCGACCGCGGCGATCTCGCCCAGCTTGTGCGAGATGATGATCGAGGTGATGCCCCGGCCCTTCAGCTCCTTGATGAGCCGGATGAGCCGCTCGCTGTCCGCGTCGTTGAGCGCGGCGGTCGGCTCGTCCAGGATCAGCAGCCGCACCTTCTTGGCGAGCGCCTTCGCGATCTCCACCAACTGCTGCTTGCCGACGCCGAGATCGGCGACCCTCGTCTGCGGATGCTCGTCGAGACCGACCTGCCGCAGCAGTTCCGTCGCGTGCCGCAGCGTCTCGTTCCAGTCGATCAGGCCGCGGCGGGCGTGTTCGTTGCCGAGGAAGAGGTTCTCGGCGATGGACAGATACGGCACCAGGGCGAGCTCCTGGTGGATGATGACGATGCCGCGCGCCTCACTGGCCCGGATGTCCCTGAAGGCGCAGGGCTCGCCGCGGAAGAGGATCTCCCCCTCGTACGTGCCGTGCGGGTGCACTCCGCTGAGGACCTTCATCAGGGTCGACTTGCCGGCCCCGTTCTCCCCGCAGATCGCGTGCACCTCGCCCTCGGCGACCGTCAGCGACACATCGGACAGCGCCTTCACCCCGGGGAAGGTCTTGACGATGGACCGCATCTGAAGAACCGGTGCGCTCACCGGAGGTCGCTCGCCTTGATGTAGCCCGAATCCACCAGCACCTTCCGGTAGTTGGTCTTGTCGACACTCACCGGGTTGAGCAGGAAGGCCGGTACGACCTTCTTCCCGTTGTCGTATGTCGTGGTGTCGTTGACCTGCGGCTTCTTGTCGTTGAGCGCGGCATCGGCCATCTGTACGGCCTGCTTGGCGAGCGCCCTGGTGTCCTTGTAGACGGTCTGGGTCTGCTGCCCGGCGATGATCGATTTCACCGAGGCGACCTCGGCGTCCTGCCCGGTGACGATGGGGTACGGCTTGTCCGCCGTGCCGTAACCGCCCGACTTGAGCGCCGAGATGATGCCGATCGACATCCCGTCGTACGGAGAGAGGACCGCGTCCACCTTCGCCGAGGAATAGAAACCGGTCAGCAGGTCGTCCATCCGCCGCTGCGCGGCCCCGCCGTCCCAGCGCAGGGTGCTGATCTGGTCCAGCGTCGTCTGGTTCGACCGGATGACGATCTGCTTCTTGTCGATGTACGGCTTGAGGATCTTCCAGGCCCCGGAGAAGAAGTACCGGGTGTTGTTGTCGTCGGGGGACCCGGCGAACAGTTCGACGTTGAACGGGCCCTTCTTCGCGCCGTCCTTCAGCCCGAGCTTCTCGACGAGATAGCCGGCCTGGAGCTCGCCGACCTTCTCGTTGTCGAAGGACGCGTAGTACGAGACGTCCTCGGTGCCCAGGATCAGCCGGTCGTACGAAATGACCTTGATGTTCTGCTCGCCCGCCTGGCGCAGCACGTCACCCAGCGCCCGGCCGTCGATCGCCGCGACCACCAGGACGTCCACACCCTTGGTGATCATGTTCTCGATCTGGGACACCTGCTGGTCGACGTCGTCCTCGCCGTACTGCAGGTTGGTCTTGTAGCCGAGCTTCTTGAACTCGTCGGCCATGTTCTTGCCGTCGGCTATCCAGCGCTCGGACGACTTGGTGGGCATCGCGATGCCGACCGTGGCGTTCTCGCCGCCCTTCCTGTCCTGCTTGCTGCCGCCCTCCCCGCTCTGCCCGCAGGCGGCGAGCGTGGTGCACAGGGCGAGAGCGGTCAGCGCCGCGGCGGCTCGTGTGGTGCGCATGGTCAGTCCTTAGGAGTGAGTGGGAACCGGTGGAGCCGGCCGGGGTGGCGGGAGCCGAGCGGCGACATGTTGCCGTCGGCGCCGTGCCGGGCCAGCAGATCGAGGACGAGACGGCCGCGCCGGACACGCTCGCGGGCCGAACTCAGGGCGACATCCCGCAGTTGGAGACCGTACGGATAGATGCCGGGGGCCTTGGAGAGGCCGAACTTGAGATAGATCGGGGCGCCGCGGCGTACCAGCTCGGCCGCCTCGTACATCCGCACATAGCCGCCGAGGTCGTCCGGGGCCTCCACATAGAGGTCCATCGGGGCCCGGGAGACCCGCCGGATCTCGCTGAACTGGGCGAGCGTCAGATCGGACGGGATGTTGATCGAGTCCGCTCCGAGCTGCTCGAAGACGGCGAAGGACGCCGGGTTGACCGGGCCGATGAGCGCGGACACCTTGAACGTCGTGTCGGCGGGCAGCGAGCCCTGCTCACGCATCCGGTGCAGGGTCCACAGCACCCCCTCGTCGGCCACGAGCAGGCACCTCACGCCCAGTTCAGTGGCGCGCAGCGCGTCCTCGACACAGCCGGCCAGGGCGCTGTGGCCGCGCGAGCGCAGCCCGGCGCCGCCCGAGTCCGTGCGGACGGAGGCGCCGGTGTCCCAGGTGCCGCGCGGCCCGGTGAACAGGCACAGCTCGATGGAGCGCTCGGCGCAGCCCTCCACCATCTCGGTGATCTCGGAGTCGGTCAGCATCCACACGCCGCTGCCCTGGCTGATCCGGTGGACGGGCACATCGAGCCTGGCGGACTCCTTGAGGACCACCGCCAGTGCTTCGGGCCCCTCCACGGACGGGACCTCGGTGCGCCAGGTCCCGCCGTCGGGGAACTGGTGCGGCGAGGCGTCGGCGGCGGCCAGAGGCGAGGCGCCGAGGCCGAGCGCGGTCAGTACGGCGCCCCCGGGGCGGCGGGGGCCGGATTCGCCGGGGGAAGTGGCTGAGACATCGGTCACGGCAGGTCCTTCATGTTCGGTATGTCGAGCGTTCGGTATTTCGGGCGGAGTTCGGGTTGTTGGGCGTACGCGAACACGCGGGGCGGCGCGAGGCCCCCGTACCGGGTCGGGCTCGTCATGGGCGCAGCAGCACCTTCCCGGTGTCCGCGCCGCCCGCGCCCACCAGGGCGACCGCGTCGGCGAACCGTTCCAGCGGGAACTCATGGGTGATCAGCGGCGCCGGGTCCAGCAGCCCGGCCGTGAAGGCCCGTACCGCGTAGGACCAGGCGGCCGAAGGCGCACCGAACACACTGCGTACGGTGAGCTGGCTCAGCGACAGATGCACCGGGTCGATCCCCACCGCGCCGGGGGTGAACATGCCGGTGAGCACCACCCGCCCGCCGCGCCGGGCCAGCAGACACGCGTCGGCCGCTGTGGACGGCGCACCCGCGCTCTCCACCACCAGGTCGTAGCGCCCCTGCACCTCCGGCGCCTCCTTCGGCGTACGGGCCCCGCTCGCCCCGAAACCGAGGGCCAGGGCGGCCCGTTCCTCCCGCGGGTCGATCACCGTCAGCTCCGCCGGGGACACCGCGGCCAGCAGC
>DATCWZ010000864.1:0-2257 GCA_036566065.1 Streptomyces sp.
GCACCCCTGGGTGAGCTGGACCTCGCCGGGGAGGGCTGAAGGGGGATACGGGTGATCCGGCCCGGGTCGGCTCGTGGCGTCACACCGCGGGCGGTCCGGCCAAGGTCCGTCCGTGGCGTCACGCCGCCAGGCCATTCACCACTCCCACCACGCCCTGCACGCACCGGGCCGCCGTGACGGTTCCGCCGGGTCGACACCGCGGCCCGCGCACGCGTGCGCGAGGTTACGGGGCCGTCGTGCACGTCATCCGCAGGGGCTGCGCGGTCCTTGCGTCCTTGCGGCGTCGGCGGCAACGCGGGGTATGACGCCGTGTGCCTGCCAGGACCCCACCGTCAGCACGGAGGCCGCCAGTCGGTGCCTCGGGGTGTGTCCTGCCGGACGCTGCTCACGTCGCCCCGTGTACATCCTGCCGCGCCCGGGCGTCGACGAATCCGGCACGCACGGAGTCCAGCACGTCCCACTGTTCGGGGCTGAGAATGGTCAGGGACATGGGGAAGAGCCCGTCCTGTTCCTTGAGGATGTGCTCGCGCAGCAGAGCCAGGGTGTCCATCAGGGCAGCGGGCCACCCGGAATCGGCCGGTACCCCGTCGGCGGCCTGTTCCAGAACGTCGTGGATCAGGCGGTGTTCGTCCTCAAGCGTGGCGATGTAATCGGGGAACTCGGCGGCCATGGGCGGGAAGAAAGCGTGCTCCTCGACTTCGTTGTGCGGGGCCAGCACCGCGGAGATCCTCCGGGCGAGCTCCGCCATCAGTGCGATGTCTCCCGCACGGTGGGCGAGGGCGACATGGCCGGCCAGGTCGACGACGGTGTCGTGCTCCTCGGTCAGTTCCTTGATGGCTGTGAGCGATTGGCAGCCGCAGTACGTACACATGGTTCCGGTCCTCCTGAGGGGAAGTGGTCACGCCAGGTCCGTGTTGCGGGGCGGGGCGCTGGTGGACTGCCGCACCCGGGTGACGATCAAGGCTAGCGCGGCGGCCGAGGCGACCACCAGCAGGAGCAGACCGAGCGCGTAGGTCCCGGATGCGCTGAAGATGACGCCCATGGCCAGCGGGGGTACGAACCCGCCCAGGCCGCCCGCCGCACCGACCACGCCGGTGACGGAGCCGACCCTGTTGGCAGGCGCGACAATCGCCACCAGGGCGAAGGTGGCACCGCTGCCCAGACCGAGCGCGGTAGCCATGACCAGGAAGGCGGCCGTTCCCACCGGGGCGAGGGGCGGGGTGGTCGCTTGTACGGCCGCGCCCAGGACGATGGCTGCGAGGGACGCGGTGA
The DNA here is from genome assembly GCA_036566065.1 of Streptomyces sp. Lineage (GTDB taxonomy): Bacteria > Actinomycetota > Actinomycetes > Streptomycetales > Streptomycetaceae > Streptomyces. The sequence continues at coordinate 1,273 of DATCWZ010000864.1, forward strand.
GGACGCGGCTGGGGCCGACCCGGTCGGAGAGCCAGCCGCCGACGGGGCGCATGGCGACGGCGAGGAGGACGAAGCCGGCCATCCGGTTCGCCGCGTCGGCGTGTCCGAGTCCGTAACCGGTCTTGAGATAGGTCGGCAGGTAGACCGAGAAGGCGACGTACCCGCCGAAGGTGACCGCGTACAGCGCGGATGCCTGCCAGGTGATGGGAAGCCGCAGGGTGTCGGCGAGGCGGCGTGCCAGGGGCAGGGTCGGTACGACGCGGCCGGGCGCGTCGCGCAGGAGAAGGGCGGCCAGTACCGCGTAGACGGCGAGTGCTCCTGCGGTGATCAGGAACGGGTCGGCCATGCCGTATGCGTCGACCAGGGTGATGGTGGTGAGTGCGCTGACGGCGGTGCCGCCCATGCCGGCTCCGAAGACGCCGAGGGCCAGTCCTCGCCGCTTCGGCGGGAACCAGGCGCTGACGACTGGTACCCCGACGGCGAAGGCGGTTCCGCCGATGCCGAGGAAGAAGCCGCCCATGAGCAGACCGGCCAGGGACGTATGTCCGGCGAGCCCCAAATAAAGCACAGGGACGATCGTCGCGGCCGACACCAGGGGGAACATCACCCGGCCGCCGAACCGGTCGGTCAGCGCGCCCACCGGGATCCGCCCCAGCGAGCCGACCACCACCGGCACCGCCACCAGCAGGGACTGCTCGAACGAGCTGAGCGCCAGAACCTCCTTGAACCGCGGACCCAGCGGGCTCAGCAGCGCCCACGCCCAGAAATTGACCGCGAACCCCAGCGTCACCAGCGCGAGCATCCTCCACGGGGCGCTGGCCGGGGTGGAACGGCCCGCGAGTCCGGGCGTCCTCGGTGGTGCGTTGCCGACGGTGTCCTCAAGCGGGCGCATCATGTACCTCTCGGTCGGATCGAGCCGGTCGGGCGAGTCACTTCGGTCCGAAAGCGCGCCGGCCGGTTGCGGGATGGTGCGGTGCAGGCCCGC
>DATCWZ010000858.1:0-11797 GCA_036566065.1 Streptomyces sp.
CGCCGGTCTCAACGCGGCGCTCGCGCACGGGGCTCGGGCGGTGCGCTCGCTGCGTCCCCGCGCCCCGGTGGCGGCGCTCAACGCGGATCTCCCGGCGCTGCGTCCCGGCGAATTGGCGCGGGTGCTCGATTTCGCCGCCGCTTTTCCCCGGGTATTTGTCACGGATGCGGCAGGAATCGGAACGACATTCCTCTCGGCGGCGGCCGGAGTGGAATTGCGCCCGGCTTTCGGCGGATTTTCCAGGGACCGGCATCTGTTGTCGGGGGCGGTGGAAATCCCGCTGTCAGCCATCGACTCGGTCCGCACGGACGTGGACACGGGCGACGATCTGTGTGCGGCGCTGGCACTCGGGGTGGGTTTCCGTACCGCGCGGCTGAGCGCGGGGCTCGTGCCCGCCGCCGACCGCTAGGGTGGCGTTCATGCAGGCGACCGCGTACACGTACGACCCCGAGACCCGCTCCGGCAGCGTGCTGCTCGACGACGGGACCCCGGTGGCCTTCGACGGTACGGCCTTCGACGCGGGTGGCCTGCGGCTGCTGCGCCCGGGCCAGCGGGTGCGGATCGAGACCGAGGGTGAGGGCGCCGCCGCGCGGATCACCCTGGTGACGCTCCAGACGCTCTGAGCGCCCTGTGTGCCGCCGGACGGCCCGCGGGCCGGGCTCCCCGAGGGGAGCCCGGCCCGGCGCGTTGGAGAAGCGGGTACCGCCCGGTCTCACTTCTTGCGAGCTGTGGCCTTCTTGGCCGTGGTGGTGCGCGCCGTGGTCTTCTTCGCGGGCGCCTTCTTCGCCGTAGTCTTCTTGGCGGGCGCGGTCTTGGCCGCGGTGGTCTTCTTGGCGGCGGCGGTGGTCTTGGCCGGGGCCGCCTTCTTGGTGGCCGTCTTCTTCGCGGCGGCGGTGGTCTTCCTGGCCGTGGTCTTCTTCGCCGCCGTCTTCTTCGCGGCGGCGGTCGTCTTCCTGGCCGTGGTCTTCTTCGCCGCGGCCGCCGCGGTCTTCTTGGTGGCGGCCCTCTTGCCGGCGGACTTCGCGATGGTGGCGGTCGGACCCGAAAGGCTGCCCTTGGGCGCCTTCTTGACGGCGACCTCGCCGCCCTTGGGAAGCTTCTTGGAGCCGCTGACCAGGTCCTTGAAGCCCTGTCCCGCACGGAAACGGGGCACGGAGGTCTTCTTGACCCGCACCCGCTCCCCGGTCTGCGGGTTGCGGGCGTACCGGGCGGGGCGGTCGACCTTCTCGAACGAGCCGAAGCCCGTAACCGAAACCCGGTCACCCGCGACAACCGCACGGACGATCGCGTCGAGTACCGAATCGACAGCGTCCGCGGCCTGCTGGCGGCCACCGAGCTTGTCGGCAATCGCTTCTACGAGCTGCGCCTTGTTCACGTCTTCCCCTTCGGAGACATTGCCGGAACGAAACTGTTCAGGCTTTTTCGCACGTTAGGCAGATATATACCGCAAATCAAACACGAAACGGGCTAATCACCCTAGTGCCGCAATGAAGTCGGCTCCGCACTGTTCCGCGGAGTCAGTCACCTTCGGGAAACCGGCCCTCGTCGAGGTCCTTGATCAACCGGTCCAGACGCCTTGCCGCGCCCGGGAGATCGTGCTTCGCCGCGGCCGTGACGACCAGCAGCTTCCGGGACAGCGCCGTCCTTACACTGTCCGGGACTTGCAGTGCACGCACTCGTGCGTGCGCTTCTTTCAATCGGTCCGCGACGTGCCCGTAGAGCTCGAGTTGGCTGTCGCGTTCCATGCACCGATTGTGCCATCTGGGGCGAGTTGTCGCCCGGGGGGGTCTCAACAAGCGACTGCGCCCCCTACCGCGAGGCAGGGGGCGCAGTTGGGAAAAAGCGCTGCTCAGGCCGCGATCGTACGCGGTTTGTGGGCGGGTCTCGCGGCCTCATAAGCGGCGATGTCCGCTTCGTTCTGAAGGGTGAGGCTGATGTCGTCGAGCCCGTTCATCAGGCGCCAGCGGGCGTTCTCGTCGAGCTCGAAGTCAGCCGTGATGCCGCTCGCGAGTACCTGCCGCCGCTCCAAGTCAACAGTGATTTCGGCCGTTGGGTCGGACTCGGTCAGCTCCCAAAGCGCGTCGACGACCGGCTGGCCGATGACGACGGTCAGCAGACCGTTCTTCAGCGAGTTGCCGCGGAAGATGTCGGCGAAGCGGGACGAGATGACGGCCCTGAAGCCGTAGTTCTGCAGGGCCCATACGGCGTGTTCGCGGGAGGACCCGGTGCCGAAGTCGGGGCCGGCCACCAGAACCGAGGCACCCTCGCGCTCCGGGCGGTTGAGGACGAAGTCCGCGTCCTTGCGCCATGCCTCGAAGAGCCCGTCCTCGAAGCCGTCGCGGGTGACCTTCTTCAGCCAGTGGGCGGGGATGATCTGGTCGGTGTCGACGTTGCTGCGGCGCAGCGGGACGGCCCGGCCGGTGTGTGTCGTAAAGGCTTCCATGGTCATCGGACTCCGGCAGGCGTACGGGTGTCGGACAGGTCGGCGGGCGAGGCCAGATGGCCCAGCACGGCGGTCGCGGCGGCGACCTGCGGGGAGACCAGATGGGTGCGGCCGCCCTTGCCCTGCCGGCCCTCGAAGTTGCGGTTGGACGTGGACGCCGAGCGCTCGCCGGGGGCGAGCTGGTCGGGGTTCATGCCCAGGCACATCGAGCAGCCGGCGTGCCGCCATTCGGCGCCCGCCGCGGTGAAGACCTTGTCCAGGCCCTCCTCGACGGCCTGCAGGGCGACCCTGACGGAGCCGGGGACGACCAGCATCCGTACCCCGTCGGCGACTTTGCGGCCCGCCAGGACCGAGGCGGCGTTGCGCAGGTCCTCGATGCGTCCGTTGGTGCACGAACCCAGGAACACGGTGTCCACACGGATGTCGCGCAGCGGCTGCCCGGCGGTCAACCCCATGTACTCCAGGGCCTTTTCGGCGGCCTGCCGCTCCGAGGCGTCCTCGTACGAAGCGGGGTCGGGGACGGCGGCCGACAGGGGCGCGCCCTGGCCGGGGTTGGTGCCCCAGGTGACGAACGGCGCCAGCTCCGCGGTGTCGATGACGACCTCGGCGTCGAAGACGGCGTCGTCGTCGGTGCGCAGCGTCCGCCAGTACTCGACGGCGGCGTCCCAGTCCGCGCCCCGCGGGGCGTGGTCGCGGCCTCGCAGGTAGTCGAAGGTGGTGCTGTCCGGGGCGATCATGCCCGCGCGGGCACCGGCCTCGATCGACATGTTGCAGACGGTCATCCGGGCCTCCATCGAGAGCTTCTCGATGGCGGAGCCGCGGTATTCGATGATGTAGCCCTGGCCGCCGCCGGTGCCGATGCGGGTGATGACGGCGAGGATCAGGTCCTTGGCGGTGACCGTGTCGGGCAGCTCGCCCTCGACGGTGATCGCCATTGTCTTGGGACGGGCCATCGGCAGCGTCTGGGTGGCCAGTACGTGCTCGACCTGGCTGGTGCCAATGCCGAACGCCAGCGCGCCGAACGCGCCGTGCGTGGAGGTGTGGGAATCGCCGCAGACCACCGTGGTGCCTGGCTGGGTCAGCCCGAGCTGCGGGCCGACGACATGGACGACGCCCTGCTCCACGTCGCCCAGCGGGTGCAGCCGGACACCGAACTCCGCGCAGTTCCTGCGCAGGGTCTCAAGCTGGACGCGGGAGACGGGGTCGGCGATCGGCTTGTCGATGTCGAGGGTCGGGGTGTTGTGGTCCTCGGTGGCGATGGTCAGGTCGCGGCGCCGCACGGGCCGCCCCGCCTGACGGAGCCCGTCGAAGGCCTGCGGGCTGGTCACCTCGTGCAGCAGGTGCAGATCGATGAAGAGGAGGTCGGGCTCACCCTCGGCTCGCCGGACGACATGGTCGTCCCAGACCTTCTCCGCCAGTGTCCTACCCATCGATTTCCCTCCGGCCGGCTTCGTCGCCGGCCCAACTAGAGATTCGGTGTGCCACCGTCCGGCCCCCCGAGCGGGGCGGTGACGGCGGCCCGTTGAGGGGCCGCTGGTACAGGTTCGCAACTTCCGGAGAAAATTGAACTTGCGTTTCACAGAGTGAGACGTGAGTATCGTCGTATGGACAACTCTAGCGGCGTCGGCGTTCTCGACAAGGCAGCTCTGGTAATGAGCGCTCTGGAGTCCGGTCCGGCCACCCTCGCCGGGCTGGTCGCGGCGACAGGGCTCGCACGGCCCACGGCCCATCGACTGGCCGTGGCACTGGAACACCACCGGATGGTGGCGAGGGACATGCAGGGCCGGTTCATCCTCGGCCCGCGGCTCGCGGAACTGGCGGCCGCGGCCGGCGAGGACCGACTCCTGGCGACGGCAGGACCCGTACTCACACATCTGCGCGACATCACGGGCGAGAGCGCGCAGCTCTATCGCCGGCAGGGCGACATGCGCATCTGTGTGGCGGCGGCGGAACGGCTGTCCGGACTGCGGGACACCGTGCCGGTCGGCTCCACGCTCACCATGAAGGCGGGTTCCTCCGCCCAGATCCTGCTGGCCTGGGAGGAGCCGGAGCGGCTGCACCGCGGTCTGCAGGGTGCCCGCTTCACAGCGACTGCGCTCTCCGGCGTACGGCGCAGGGGCTGGGCCCAGTCGATCGGCGAGCGGGAGCCGGGCGTCGCGTCCGTCTCGGCGCCGGTGCGTGGCCCGTCGAACCGGGTGGTCGCCGCGGTGTCGGTCTCCGGGCCCATCGAGCGGCTGACCCGCCACCCCGGCCGGATGCACGCCCAAGGGGTCATCGACTCGGCGGTGCGCCTGACGGAGGCCCTGCGCCGCGCGGGCTGACAACGCCCGGCTCCCCTTTGCCCGTTGCCTTGCGAGAGGCCGCCCCAGCGTCGTGGCGGCCCCGGGGGCAGGCAGGCGGGCGTACGGAGCGTACGGGCACACGAAAAAGGCCCCTCACCGAGTTGAAGGGCCGTTCCGAACTGCTGTGTTGTACCCCCGACCGGATTCGAACCGGCGCTACTGCCGTGAGAGGGCAGCGTGCTAGGCCGCTACACAACGGGGGCGCGTACTACATGTCTTGCGCTGGGCTACCAGGACTCGAACCTAGACTAAGGGAACCAGAAACCCTCGTGCTGCCAATTACACCATAGCCCACCAAAACTCAACCCCCCGAGGGGGGTTTTGTTGGGTGTGCGCTTCCCGGCCGGATCTTTCGATCTGCTCAGGCGGCGCAGGAAGAACATTACCCGAAGGTGTCCGGCGCTCCAAAACGAGTATGGTCCGCCAGCAGCGCGGGGAGCTGGTCCAGACCCGTGATCCGTACCAAATCGGACCGCCCTCCCCGCCCCGTCCTGTCCAGCCAGATCCCGGCCAGGCCGGCGGCCACGGCACCGCCCGCGTCGATATCGGGCTGGTCCCCGACGTACGCCACCTCGTGCGGGGCCAGCGCCATGGCGTCGCAGGCGGCGTGGAAGGCGCCCGCGTCCGGCTTCGACATGCCCAGCTCCACGGCGCACACGACGGCCTCGAACCGGTCCCGGACCCCGAGCGTGCGCAGTTTCCGGTCCTGGTTGTGGATGCTGGAATTCGACAGGATCCCGTGCCGGAAGCCGCCCGTGAGCCGGTCGAGAGCCGGCACGGTATCGGGAAACAGCGTCCAGGCCGCCTCGAAGTGCGTGGCGTGCCGCCCGAACCAGCCGTCGGCCTCGTCGTCGCTCAGCCACCGCCCCAGAAACGACCGGACCCGCTCACGGCGCTGCCCCTCGAAGTCGGTCTCCCCCGCGGCGAACCGCGCCCACCACTCATCGGCGATGGCCTTCCAGCCGTCCAGAGCCAGGGCGACGGACGCGTACCCTTCCGGCAGCCCCTCGATCTCCAGGTGCTTGCGCATTCCGGCTCGGTCAGCACCCGAGTAGTCGAAAATCGTGTCATCGACGTCCCACAGAACGGCGCGAATGCCCATGAGCCCGAATCTACCGCCTCACGGCACCCTGAGCCGGATCACTCACAGGACGTCGGTGAACAGCTCCTCGGCACCGGCGACCTCATAGGCGCGCTCCGCCCAGGCACTCAGGAGGTTCAGATCGGCGCAGGAGACGACTCGCTCACGGACCGCGTCCGGAACCTCGATGCCGCGCCACTTCAGTGTCCGCAGAACAGACGCCGCCTCCGCCTCCGCGCGGCCCTCCTCGCGTCCCTCCGCACGGACCTGTTGCGCAGCCTCGGACCGGTAGAAGTGGCTCAGGGTGGTCATCAGGTCCCTCCAGATTTCTCGCGCCTGGGTGTCACCCAGGCCGGCTTCGGTGAACTCGGCGAAGATCGCCGCTGTGTCGGGGTCCACGGTGTCGAGCGCCGCAGCCAGCGCTTTTAGTATGCCAGCGACGCGTTTACCATGCGTGATCGCGGAGAAGACCGCGAGCGGCACGTCCTGCGCCGCCTCCTCCGCGTCCTCGATCACCGGGACGTTGTCAGGACCCAGCACGAGCGGTCTGACCGTGAGCGTCGACCAGCCGGGGAGGCCGAGCTCAATGAGAGTGGCAGCCCACCGGGCTGTGGCACTCTCCTGGCAGAGGACGAGCAGGACAGGCTGACACTGGTACTTCGCGTACAGGTAGGAGAGGTAATAGGCCCAGGCACCAGGCTTGTTCGGATCCCTCTTGCCCTGCGCCTCGACCACCAGAAGGTAACTCTCCGTGTCGGTATCGATCCGCAGAGAGTGTCCACGCGCCGCTCGATCGGAGCGAGTTCGGTGAGATCGGCGTTGAGAACGGAGATCTCCCTGGGCTCGGGAAACGGGATGTCCAGCAACCGCTGGAAGGCCCGGATCAATAGCCCGGTGTCCTCCTGGAAGATCCGGTGGAGGGCTTCATGTGAAGAGCTGACCATGCAGACGACGCTAGGGCTGTCGGGGATACGCCTGTGACATATCCCCGACAGTTCACTCGATCGAGGGGGCACGCCGTTCGACGCGGCGTCGGGGTACGAGAACGGTCACCGCTGTGATGCCCAGAATGAGCAGGAGCAGCGCGCTGGCAGCCGCGATGGGGGATCCGCCTTCGTGCAGTGGCCAGGTCCATGGAAAGGGGCGTCCTCCGGGGCCGAGTCCGACGAGTGCGCAGAGCACGGGTACCAGGGCAACCGTGAGTGGTCCGTACTGGCGGCCGACAAGGTATTGGGCGATGAGTCCGGCGCCAAGGTATCCCAGGAGGTTCCTGGTGACGGCAAATGACATGGACGGGTCCTCCGCGTAGCCCGCCGCGCCCAGGCCGAGGGCGATCGCCATGAGCGAGACTGCCGCGAGCATGCCTGCCCGGTAGTACGCCACGGGACGTACCGCATTCGTGTCGTAGACCCTGGGGACCCGGTTGATTGCCTGCAGGACAACCGCTGCCGGGACGGCGGGCAGCACCAGGGCTACGGGAATTCCGGCGCTCATTCCGGCGAGGAGTGAAGGGATGGGGACGGAGGAGCCGCCCAGAAGGGGCGCGAGCAGCATGGACGCGGTGAGAACCCTGAAGGACAGAGTCGCCGCGTGGGCGCGGAGCCACCAGTTCACCGGGCACCCGCCCCGGTACTGGAGAAGGAGGCGGGGGCGAGGTCGGGCAGCACCGAGCAGTCACGGACGGAGCGCATGTTGCGCTCGTACCAGTCGTGCTGGGCTGCGGCCGGCAGATCGCGGATCTGTTCGGCCAGGGTGATTGCCTCCTGCGGCCAGCGCTGGGCGAGGTCGTCCTCGGGAACTCCACCGGTGAGGGAGAGCCAGGCGTAGATGGCGACCATCGCTTCGTCGCCCGGGTAGGCCGCGCCTCGGCGCAGGGCACACGGTGGCGCTTCGTCGGGCAGCGGGCTGGTGGCTGTGTTCGATGCCACGTTCGTCCTGTCCGGCTCGGGATCACCGAATTCGACCCGGTCGGCCGGTGCCACACCGACAGCTGCCAGCCGAGTGGTGGTCCGGGTGACCCATTGGGTGATGGCTGCTCTCCGGACGTCCTGTTCGGGCCACAGACAGACCTGGGGGTGATGTCCGGAGCAGGTGAGCAGGGCGGGGTCGCGGGCCTGGACGCCACTGAATTCGAGTGGGACCGCCAGGGTGAGTGCGACAGCCGTCACGGTGGTGAAAGCTCCGAGGGCGAGGAGCGGGCGCCATATGCGGTGGCGAAGCCCCTTGCCGAGAACGACAGTCAGCAGGATGCCGAGGGAGAACGTGAGGGTGGCCGCCATGCTGCGTACGGAGGGTTCCTGGTCCAAGCCGCAGCATTCAGTGACTCCTTGGCCGTTGAGGTGCCTGAGCCAGGGCATTTCCCCAAGGGCTGCGGGCCAGAATCCCCAGAGGTAGCCGAAGATCAGCATGGTGGCGGCGCCGAGAAGTTTTGGCATGCGTGCGCCGACGACCCAACCCAGGGCGATATGGGCCAGGACCACGCTGTACGAGACGGCAACGATCGCCGGGCCGGGAAAGCCCGAGGGGAGCGGCACCGATCCGGTGAAGACCACGAAGGGAGCAGCCATGGCGATCAGGCCGAGCAATGCGATGGGCGCCAGGTGCAGGAAAGCCACAGCCACGAGTCCGCGTGCCGGGGCCAGTGCGGTGATGCCGCCCTGTTTGATCCGGGCTGCTTCCCAGGCTGCTCCCGCGCCGCACGCCGCACTGATGAAGCCGACGACGACGGTGGTCTGGGAACTGATGGACGGCCAGTAGGAGATAGCGGCCTCGGTGTTCTGGGCACTGAACCACACCAAAACCGGAACCAGAACCAGCGCGGCCCACATGGCAGGGCCTGAGCGGAGGAGGGTGCCGATACGCACAGATCAGACCTCTCCCCGGACCAGGCCGCGGTAGGCGCTCTCCGCGCGCCGCTCGTACGACGTTCCCGCCGGCGCGGTGGAGAAGAACTCGGACACCGTGCCCCGGAACACGGGCCGGCCCCGGTCGAAGACCACCACCGTGTCGTAAATATCGGCGAGGTCCTCGGTCTGATGGGTCGACACGATGAAGTGAACGGTGCCGCTCAGTTCGGCCACCAAGTCGCGGAAGACTCCACGCTGGACCGGGTCCAGCCCTGCGGTCGGCTCGTCCAGAAGGACCACCTCGGCCTGGTGCACCAGCGTCTGCGCGATGCCCAGCCGGCGTAACTGGCCCCCTGAGAGCTCATGGCTCTTGCGCTGCCCCAGCTCGGTGAGACGGACGCGTTCCAGCGCGGTCGCCGCCCGGTCCCACGCGTCACGCTTCGACAGGCCCTTCAGCCAGCCGATGTACGCCGCCTGCTCGCGCACGGTGAGGGCCGGAATCGGTTTCACCTCCTGGGGCAGCCACCCCACCTTCTGCCGAAACGCCCGTCGGTCCCGCCGCCGAACGCTGTCCAGTCGGCCCAATCCGACCCTTCCGGTTTTCGGAGCCAGCGAGGAAGCGCCGAGCGACAGGAGGGTCGACTTGCCCGCTCCATTCGGACCGAGCAGGACGGTACACCCCGGGGGAAACTCCATCGTCAGATCGTCGAGCACGGGAGTATTGGCCCGGTACGCATAGGAACAGTCCATGTAACGCAGTGGCATGCACAACCCCAGGTGAATGGTGATTACAGACCCAGACGGCTTTACCGGGTGGGCGGTTGCGACCGCTCACCCCGTAAAGCATGGAAGCTGTCAGTACCGCACAGTGACCGTTCTGACGCTGAGGTAGGCAGAGACGCTGTCATGCCCGTTCAGGCTCGAGTAGTTGAAGTAGTACTTTCCCGCGCTCTTGTCGCCGAAGCTCGACGTGTCGCAGTAGTTATTGTCCCTGTTGACGACAGTGTCGGGCAACCCAGCACGTTCCTTCTTCAGTTGCAGTCCGGCATAGGTGAACCGACCATTGTCCACCGAACAACCGGAGAACTTGACCCTGGTCGACACACTGTCCGTATTGCCATCCGACCAGTGATTCGACTCCTTACCCGGCAGCCAACCACTGATGCGGCTGGCATAACCCCCCTGAGCAAAAGCGGGAGCAACCTCCAGCACTCCCATGATCGCCACAGTCGCCGCGACAACCGTCGTCCGGTATATACGCATGAATCCCCCTCGTGCCCAGGTGGTCAACCCGAGACACATCGATGGCGTTCGCAAATTCGCATGACGACCGTACAACAACAGCGCAGCCCTAGCTGGATATTTGTTCGACCGGAATGCGCTCTACAAAATAACGCTGAGTAATCGCGGTACCGCGCCTCATCGCTTGGGAGCGCACGGAGCGGACCTCGACTCCGGCTACGCCCCATATGCGCCCAAATCCGATCGCCGCTCAACGGAACCCACACCTCCTCCCGCATTCACATCGGGTGGAAGAACACGGCCTGCTGTCGGTGTCAGCGCGATAGCAAGGGGGCAGCATCACCACTATTCACAATGGAACACCGCACCCCGGATGTTCACATTCCACACCGGTGGAATCACCGCTTCCACATTCGGCAACTATCCAGCCAACCGTACGGCGGCCACTTTGAGTAACCACCCCTGGCATAACCCGAAAATAGGAAGTTGCCCGAAAATGATCAGTCATCGGGCGGGAGCACACTCTCCGACGAACCGATCCGCCACGACGTCTCCTACCGCCGAACCTGTCGAGAGGGCCTTCCAACGGGGGCATATTGTGCTGTCTCATCAAGGGCATGCTTGCCAATCACCCCGTGAGCTTACTTCTGCCCGCTGACACCCTGGAGCCACCAGTGGACCCGCCTCGGTCGGCCACGGCTGCAGGTCACACCTTCATTCAGATCGCGTCCTGGCACGACCGCCGACCTTGATCGGCTCGAACAGCGCGGACACTGCGGTGCGGGTCGCCACGGGAACCACACCCGGCTCATCACTCTCCCGCAACCGGAGCCCGCCATCCGGCGCGATCGCGTTCGCTCCGCTCTCTACTTGATCCGCGCCCTCGTAGAAGTCACCGCACCACCCCTCTTCGCAGTGGTCGACCAGTTTGAAACCGACGACGGAGACCTCGATGCACGCGTCGCCGCGTGGGGACTTGCTCACGACGACGGGAGCGCCCAGATCACTGCTGTGGACGGCGGGTTCCGGATGTCGCTGCGCACTCCCGACCGTGCCGCTCAGCTGATCTCCCTGCGTCCGAAGAGCGTCGGGTGCCTGGTGTGGCCTGGGCCCACCCCGCTGGGAGTGTCCAAGAGTTAACCACGGTCGACTCTGGGTGACGAGCAGCTTGACCTCGCGCGCTTTCTGCTGGCAACATCCGAAGCAGCAAACAAATCATCGCGCATATGGCTGCGCAGACCCTGTGGCCGTCCCTTCCGGGGCGGCCACAGATGCGTTTTCAGGGGGGAGGTTCGGTGCATCTCTGCTACATCGACGAGGCCGGCAACGGGCAGGCGCTCGATCCGGCCAGGCTGGATGCGCCGCCCGTCCTCGTTGTCGGTGGCTTCACCGTTCCACGCGCCCACGTCAAAGATTTGACCTGGGACTTCCTCAACGTCAAAAAGCAGTACCGCCCGCAGTTACGGCATGTCATGCATCTGTCCGAGCTGATCCAGCACGAGGTCAAGGGCTCCGATGTCCGCAAGAACCTCCGGGCAGGCAACCACAACTGGCACCGTGCCGCGATGGAGCTCCTGGCGTCCCTCCTCGACATACTCGAGGAGGGGCTCGCCTTCAACGAGTCCGGCGTTTATCCGAGTTCCGTGGGTTCTTTGACCGAGACCTTCCAGGCGCAGCTCGCTCACGAACACTCCCGGGGAATCATGGTCCTGGACAGCCGGACCAAGGTGAAGAACGCGCCCAATGTGCCCTGTGTGACCGCCCGGAAGTACCGCACGGGCGGGGACGGTCTCCGGGGCATCATCGAGTCTCCCGTCTTCGGGCACAGCGACACCCACACTCT
>DATCWZ010000158.1:0-8307 GCA_036566065.1 Streptomyces sp.
GTCGTAGACCGTGTTCGCGCTCCGGATGAAGGCCGCGACATAGCCGGAGGCCGACCACACCGCGAGCACCAGACCGACGACCGCCATGATCGAGCCGAGCCCGGTGTTGCCCTGCATCTGCTTCACCGCGTTGCTGAGGACGTCGCGTGCCGCGCCCGGGGCGAGCTTCTGGATGTTGTCCAGCACCTGCTGCGTCGCCGACTGGCCGACGATCCCCAGCACGGAGACGAGCGCCAGCAGGGCCGGGAACAGTGAAAGGATCCCGTAATAGGTCAGCGCCGCGGCCCGGTCGGTCAGCTCGTCCTTCTTGAACTCCTTCAAGGTCCCTTTCAGCACCGCTTTCCAGGAGCGTTTCGGCAGATCCGTCGGAGCGTCCGGTGCCCTGCGTTCCACCTCCTCGTCCGGTCCCGCATCTGTCCCCCGCCCGGCTCCGGCCTCCTGGTCGGCAGCGGCGTGTTCGCCGTGCCTTCCATGCCGTTTCGGTATCCGTGCCATACCACCCGGGTATCCGGACGGGCGCATCCCATGCGGTCGTGCACGACGAATTTTCGCTTTTCGCATACTTCGCGGCTTTTACATCAATCGGACGGGAACGGCCTGCCCGGCACGAGCGCGCTGGCGCCGGGCAGTTTCCTGGTGTTCTCGCACGGTTACGGCCGACCAGCACCCGGAGTTGCGGCAGGAGACGGAGTCCGCGTACCGGAAGGGCGCGATCACCTTTCGGCCACGGCCGCTTTGTGGTCGCGTGGCGAGTCATTCACGCCACCCTGCGCGTTTCTGATCGGATCGTGAGTCTTATTCTCCCGTCATGCAAGTGAATGTGGTGACAGCCGTCCATACGTCCCATGCCACGTTCCTCGCCCGGGCCTGGGAGTCGCTGCAGCGGCAGAGCCACGATGACTGGATATGGCTGGTTCAGGTCGATGGGCCGGCCGGGGATGCCGCCGTGGTGCTCCGTGCGCTGGATGCCTGTGGTGCGGCCGAGGACAAGCGGGTCGAGGTGGCTGCTCACGGTACGCGTGAGGGGCCGGCCGTTACTCGTAACATCGCGCTGGCCCGGGGGATCGCGCCGCTTGTGCAGAACGTCGATGCGGATGATGAACTCGAACCCGATGCCCTGGCGATCCTCGCCGACGCTCTTGCCGCCCGGCCCGGGGCGGGGTTCGCCATGGGGCATGCGCGGGATCTGCTGCCCGACGGGGTGCTGCGCGAGTTCCGGCTCCCGGTCGCCGACGGGGTGCTGAGCCGCGGGGTGCTGCTGGACCGCTGGGTGACGGACGGGGCCGGATATCGGCTTCCGGTGCATCCGGCCGGGGCGATGTGGCGCCGTTCGCTGCTCGTACGGCTCGGTGGCTGGTCCGCGTTGCGCGGCATGGAGGACACCGGGCTGCTGATGGCCGGGTCGGCGTCCGCCGATGGGATCCTCGTGAGCGAGCCCACCCTGCGGTACCGCAGGCATCCGGCTCAGTGCTCCACGGAGCCGTCGCCGTTCAACGCGCGCGACTGTCAGGTCGCGCTCGTCAGGCAGCGTGCGGCGATCCTGCGTTCGCTGCCCGCCTGGTCGGAGCAGGCCGCCGCCTGACCGGCCCGGCGGGGATCGGTCAGGGGAGCTGGAGCGGCTTGGCGTAGCAGTGGCTGCTCTCGTACGTGCGGTAGTAGCCGAACTTCGAGCAGGGCGTGTAGCCGCTGGACTCGTACAGCGCTATCGCCTCGGGCTGCTGGTCACCCGTCTCCAGGACCATCCGGGTGCGGCCTGCCGCCCGGGCGTCGGCCTCCAGTGCGGCGAGGATGCGGCGGGCCAGGCCGTTGCCCCGGCACTCGGGCACGACGTACATTCGCTTGAGCTCGGCGTCGCCGTCGGAGTAGCCCTCGTCGTTGTGCTCCTGGGAGCGCCAGCCGCCGGTGGCCGCGGGGCGGTCCTGCTCGTCGTACGCGACGAGGTACAGGCCGTGCGGCGGGTCGAACATCGAGGCTGCGAGCGGTGTGACATCGCCCTCGCCCCCGTAGCGCACGGCGTATTCGAGCTGCACCTGGTCGTTGAGTTTGACCGCGTCGGGGTGATCGAAAGGCCGAGGCTGGATAATCATGCGGGATATCGTACATCTATGCCATGTGCGATGCCGGTAGGGTGCCCTGATGCTCACCGTGACTTCCGCAAATGTAAACGGACTGCGCGCCGCCCTCAAGAAGGGCTTTGTCGAGTGGCTGGCGCGGACCGACGCCGATGTGATCTGCCTCCAGGAGGTCCGCGCCGAGCCGGACCAGTTGCCCGACGCGGTACGCACTCCCGAGGGCCGGTACGCCGTCTTCGCCCCGGCCGCCGCCAAGGGGCGGGCCGGGGTCGCGCTCGTACTGCGGCGTGCGCCGGAGCGCGTGCAGATCGGGTTCGGCGGGTTCGGGGTGGCCGGGGCCGAGGAGTTCGATGACAGCGGGCGCTACATCGAGGCCGATCTGCCCGGCGTCACGGTCGCCAGTCTGTACCTGCCCTCGGGCGAGGTCGGCACGGAGCGGCAGGAGGAGAAGGAGCGTTTCATGGCGGCCTTCCTGCTGTATCTGGACGGGCTCCGGAAGCGGGCCGCCGCCGAGGGGCGCGATGTGGTGGTGTGCGGCGACTGGAACATCGCCCACCAGGAGGCCGACCTGAAGAACTGGAAGGCCAACCGGAAGAGTTCCGGCTTCCTCCCCGAGGAGCGGGCATGGCTGACCAGGGTGTTCGACGAGGCCGCGTACGTGGACGTGGTGCGCGCGCTGCATCCGGGGGTGGAGGGGCCGTACTCCTGGTGGTCGTACCGGGGGCGGGCGTTCGACAACGACACGGGCTGGCGGATTGACCTTATCGTCAGTTCGCCTCGCCTGGCGGAGCGCTGCGTGAAGGCGTACGTGGAGAGGGCCGCGAGCCATGCGGAACGGTGGAGCGATCACGCGCCGGTGACTGCCGTGTTCGATCTGTAGGAGTGGCAGCGGAAAGCCCCGTCCGGCATGAGTTGCTCGCCGGACGGGGCCGAGGTGGGTGTTGCACGCGCTGTACGCCGTTGGGCGGGATCAGCCAGGCCCCCCATCCTCGGGTCGCTCTGGTTCCCGTTCCAGGTTCAGCGGCAGCTCGATCGACGGAGTGCTGTATCGCGTGGGCTCACTCATTGGGCGATGGTCGCGCCGTCCATCAGAATGGAGGAACCTCGTACGTGTCCCTGCGCGGCAAGCGCGTCCACCATGTTCACCAGGTCGATCAGCGAGCGGGCGAACCGGTCCACGCGTTTCCCTCTCTGCCGCTCTGATAGGAACGAGGAGGGAAGCCGGCGGTGCCCTGGTAGCGCGCGAACGGCCCGACACCAGGGTCTCCCAGCAACGGGCCGTGAACGGCGCTCAGGCAGGCTCAGACTGCCATGTCTCCCTGCCGCTGGACCCTCGCGCCCTGCAAGTCGATCGACAGGCGTTCCATTGCGCGGCGCTTCATGTCCGGTGGACGGCCCCCTCGCTGACCCTTCGCACACTCCAGACGGGTTCCGGTGTCGAGCAGCATGAGCCGTCGTTCCCGGGCGTCGCCAATCCTCCAGTAGTCGGCGTAGGTCTTCCCTGTGGGAACCAACTCCGTGCGTTCCTTCTGTACTGGAGTCGCTTCCAGGACCTCGGCCCGGCCCTCCAGCGCGTCCACCTGCTCCTGCCAGATGGCGAGGCCGACACGTGATCGCCGTGACTCGCGAACGGCGTACAGCTCGCGGAGCTCGGTAGTGATCTCCTCCAGCTCGGGGCGGGGGTCGTAACCGGGGTATGTCACCCGTTCCAGTACGGGGAAGCCTCCCCACTGCTTCAGGAACTCCCGTTCCGCATACTCCTCCACCCAGTCGGTCTTGATGGCTGCGGGCGCCTCGCAGGGGAGTCCCTTGGTGCGAGCCCGGCAGACGTAGACCGAGTAGCCGTGTGCGGGGACCCGGTACATGCGGCCCCTGCACGAGGCGCAGTGGAGAACTCCGAGCAGGAGCGCGCCAGTGTCCTTCCGGGTCCCAGCAGCCCCCTTGGGGCGTTCACCTAGGGCGGCCTTGATCTCCTCGAACCGGTCTCGCGTCAGGATCGGGTCGGAGGTGATGCTCACCGGTAGGCCGTTGCGATCCCGGACGACCGAGCCCGCGTAGGTCTGGTGGCCGAGGAGTGACGGGGACAGCAGCACGCGTTTGACAGTCTGGCCGACCCACTTGCGCCCCTTCGGGTTTCGCCCTTGCCGAACGTCGTTCCAATCACGAGGCGTCAAGATGCCTTCGCTGTTCAGATGGAATGCGATGGCGTTCGGAGCGTTGCCGTCCAGCACCATCCGGATCATCGTTTCGATGGCTTCCACGCGCTTCGGGTCCTGGGCCAGGGTCCATCCTTCGCCGGCTGGACGCTGCGCGGGCACGTATCCGTACGGCGGGAGCCCTCCGGAGTACCGCCCCATCGCCCGTAGCGCCGCATTGGCGCTCGTGACGCGCTCCTTGATGGCCTGGCTCTCCATTTGCGCGGCGAAGGCCAGCAGCATGGTGATCAATTCGGACATGATCGAGGTCATGTCCAGTTCCAGTGAGCTGCCTCCCGGGCCCTCCGCGAAAACTAGGCGCTTGCCGTGGCGCTTCGCCCAGCGCGTCAGCTCGGCCATGTCGCCCATGGAGCGGACGGCGCGGTCGAGCCGCCACCAGACGATCACGTCGAAGTCGTCGGGTCTGGCTAGCCAGTCGCCCAGTTCTGGCCGCTCGAACGGAGTCGTCCTGGTGGCGGAGACGTCCAGGTCCTCCGCGTAGCCGACGACCTCAGCTCCAAGGCGTCTGGCCTCCGCCTCGCCGGCTTCCCGCTGGCGCTTGGGTGATGTCGATTCGTCGGTCCTGACGCTCAGTCGTACCGCGATGAGTGCCCGCAGCCCGGGGCGGTCGTTGTTCGTATCGGTCATGCGAATCCCGAGCAAACTGTATCTTTATTTCAATAGGATGGTGCATCGACTACCAAATCGCCTCGCGGCACGTGCGGTTAAGGCCTGGGTCGAGCGGGCCGCCACGCATAGTGAGCGGTGGAGCGATCACGCGCCGGTGACGGTGACGTACGAGGAGTGGTAGCTCTGACAGGGCCTACGGTTCCGGCATTACCTGCGGTTCCGGTGACCGGCGCAGGCGGCGGTCCAGGGCCATGGAGAGTTCCGCGTCCATCACCGCGTGGGCGAGCGGGCGCAGTTGGGCCGGTTCGCTCTCCGTCGTGTGGGCGCGCAGCACCCGTACGAAAAGGTCGGCCAGCGCGTCCGCGTGCTCGCGGACCCGGCGGCCCGAGGCGAGCACCACGGAGAGCGGCACCCCTTCCCGTACGAGCTCCGCCGACGCCTCCAGCAGGCTGCGGCTGATGTGTACGATCTCGTCGCCGTCGACCGCGAGGTAGCCCAGTTCCAGGGCGGCCGCCAGGTTCTCCGGGGTGGCCTCGTCCTCGAAGTAGTCGGCGAGCTGCTCGGGAGTGAGCCGCACGGGGGTCTCCTCCGTCGGTTCGCCCAGGCCCAGCACCTCGGCGACATCGCGGCCGCTGTCGAAGGTCGCCGCGAGATCGGCGATGCCGTTCAGGGTGTGGCCGCGTTCCAGCAGGCCGGTGATGGTGCGCAGCCTGGCCAGGTGGTGGTCGTCGTACCAGGCGATACGGCCCTCGCGGCGAGGTGGCTGTATCAGCCCGCGCTCCCGGTAGAAGCGCAGAGTCCGCACGGTGATACCGGCGGCACTGGCCAGCTCCTCCATGCGGTATTCACGGTGATCGCGTCCTTCAGCCACAGCCGCACCCTACGGTGTACCGCCGGTAACTTCCTTGCCCGCGACCCCTACCCATCAGTACGGGGCTGCTCTACCCTCCCAACAACGCCAGTGATTGCTGGCAGAGTCGTGTGACGTACCGCGGGAGGCGCCGGCATGGCCCAGCACGAGCACGTACGAGTGGCGGTGATCGGATCGGGCTTCGGGGGCCTCGGGGCCGCGGTCCGGCTGCGCCGCGAAGGCATCACCGACTTCCTGGTCCTTGAGCGGGCCGGTTCCGTCGGCGGCACCTGGCGCGACAACACCTATCCGGGCTGCGCCTGCGACGTACCCTCGCACCTCTACTCGTTCTCCTTCGCGCCCAATCCGGACTGGCCGCGTACGTTCTCCGGGCAGGAGCACATACGCGCCTACCTGGAGCACGTCGCCGACACCTTCGGACTGCGCCCGCACATCAGGCTGAACCACGAGGTCCTGATGATGCGCTGGGACGAGGACGGGCTCCGCTGGGAGATCCAGTGCGCCAACGGCGCCGCCGTCACCGCCGATGCCGTCGTCTCCGCGACCGGTCCGCTCTCCGACCCCAAGGTGCCGGACATCCCGGGGCTGGACGGCTTCCCGGGTACGGTGTTCCACTCGGCGCGCTGGGACCACGACTACGACCTGGCCGGCAAGCGCGTCGCGGTGATCGGCACCGGGGCGTCCGCCATCCAGATCGTGCCCTCGATCCAGCCGAAGGTCGCGAAGCTGACCCTCTTCCAGCGCACCCCGCCGTGGGTGATGCCGCGCCTGGACCGGGCGATCAGCGGCGCCGAGCGCCGCCTGCACCGCGCCCTGCCGGTCACCGGGACCGCGCGCCGCGGGCTGCTCTGGGGCATCCGCGAGCTCCAGGTCGGCGCCTTCACCAAGCACCCGGACCAGCTCGGCCTCATTGAGCGCATCGGCCGGGCCAACATCGCGCGGGCCATCAAGGACCCCGCGCTGCGGGCCAGGCTGACTCCCTCGTACCGCATCGGCTGCAAGCGGATACTGCTCTCCAGCACCTACTACCCGGCGCTCGCCCAGCCGAATGTGGACGTGGTCGCCTCGGGACTGCGGGAGGTGCGCGGTTCCACTGTCGTGGCGGCGGACGGTACGGAGAGCGAGGCCGACGCGATCATCTTCGGCACCGGATTCCATGTCACAGACATGCCGATCGCCGAGCGGGTGGTCGGCGTCGGGGGGATCACGCTCGCGGAGGCGTGGAAGGACGGGATGCAGTCGCTGCGCGGCGCCACCGCGGCCGGGTTCCCGAACTGGATGACGGTCATCGGACCCAACACCGGACTCGGGAACTCCTCCATGATCCTCATGATCGAATCCCAGTTGAACTACATGGCCGACTACCTGCGCCGGCTGGACGCCCTGGGCGGGCGCGCCGCGCTGGACGCGCGCCCGACGGCGGTCCGGGCCTGGAACCGGCGGGTCCAGGAGCGGATGAAGCGGACCGTGTGGAGCACCGGCGGCTGCACCAGTTGGTACCTCGACGCCAACGGGCGCAACACCACCGTCTGGCCGGGGACGACGACCGAGTTCCGGCGGGCGACGCGCACGGTGAATCCGGCCGAGTACGACATCATCCGGGTACGGGTCCCGGTACCCGGCCCTGCGGGGGAGCGGCCTGCGGACGCCGTGGCTGAGGAGGCCGCGCGATGAGCCGGCTGCTGCGGCGTGCGGACGCCGTGCCCGTGCCCGTACGGGAGTTGACCGCCCACTCGGCGGACGGCGCGCGCATCCATGTGGAGCTGTACGGCCCCGAAGGTGCCCCGGCGGTGGTGCTGGCGCACGGCTGGACCTGCGCCATCGGGTTCTGGGCGGCGCAGGTGCGCGGCCTGGCGGCGGATCACCGCGTCATCGTCTACGACCAGCGCGGCCACGGCCGTTCGCCCGAGCCGGGGCCTGACGGCTACAGCACGCGGGCCCTGGCCGACGATCTTGAAGCGGTGCTGGCCGCCGCGCTCGCGCCGGGGGAGAAGGCGGTGATCGCCGGGCATTCCATGGGCGGCATGACGGTCATGGCGGCGGCGGACCGGCCGGGACTGCGCGAGCACGCGGTGGCCGTACTGCTGTGCAGTACGGGCAGTTCGCGGCTGGTCGCCGAGTCGCTGGTCCTGCCGATGCGGGCGGGGGCACTGCGTACGAGGCTGACGCGCGCGGTCCTCGGGGCGCGCATGCCGCTCGGCCCAGTCACTCCGCTGTCGCGGTGGATCCTCAAGTACGCGACGATGGGGGCGGGTTCCGCGCCGGAACGCGTCGATGCCTGCGCCCGTATCGTGCACGCCTGCCCGACACGGGCGAGGGCCGCCTGGGGGCATGTGCTGGCCGGCCTCGATCTCGACGCGGGGGTACGGGAGTTGCGGGTGCCGACCGCCGTGATCGCGGGCCGGGACGACCGGCTGACCCCGCCCGTGCAGGCGCGCGCCATCGCGGCCGCGCTGCCGCGGTGCCTGGGGCTCACCGAGCTCACGGGCACGGGTCATATGACGCCGGTGGAGGCGCCCGAGGTGGTCACGGCGGCCAT
>DATCWZ010000135.1:0-3868 GCA_036566065.1 Streptomyces sp.
TCACCGCCACGGGCCGCGAGGCGGAGGACCTGGCGGCGGCGCTGCGTACGCTGCTGCCCCCGGACACCGTCGTGGAGTTCCCGTCCTGGGAGACCCTGCCGCACGAGCGGCTCTCGCCGCGCTCCGACACCGTGGGCCGCCGGCTCGCCGTGCTGCGGCGCCTGGCCCACCCGCGGACCGGCGACCCGGAGACCGGGCCGGTCTCGGTCATCGTCGCACCGGTGCGTTCCGTGCTTCAGCCGCAGGTCAAGGGGCTCGGCGACCTGGAGCCTGTGGCCCTGCGCACCGGGCAGAACGCCGACCTGGGCGATGTCGTGGACGCGCTCGGCGCAGCCGCGTACTCCCGCGTGGAGCTGGTCGAGAAGCGCGGCGAGTTCGCCGTGCGCGGCGGCATCCTGGATGTCTTCCCGCCGACCGAGGAGCACCCCCTTCGGGTGGAGTTCTGGGGCGACGACGTCGAGGAGATCCGGTACTTCAAGATCGCCGACCAGCGGTCGCTGGAGATCGCCGAGCACGGCCTGTGGGCGCCGCCGTGCCGCGAGCTGCTGCTCACCGACGAGGTACGCGGCCGGGCCGCCGCCCTCGCCGAGGAGCATCCGGAACTCTCCGAACTCCTGGGCAAGATCGCCGAGGGCATCGCCGTCGAGGGCATGGAGTCGCTGGCCCCGGTGCTGGTGGACGACATGGAGCTGTTGCTCGACGTCCTGCCGAAGGGCGCGATGGCGGTGGTCTGCGACCCGGAGCGGGTCCGCACCAGGGCCGCCGACCTGGTCGCCACCAGCCAGGAGTTCCTCCAGGCGTCCTGGGCGGCCACCGCGGGCGGCGGCGAGGCTCCGATCGATGTCGACGCCGCGTCCCTGCGTGGCATCGCCGAGGTGCGGGACCGGGCCCGTGAGCTGGACATGATGTGGTGGTCGGTCTCCCCGTTCGCGGCCGACGACGAGCCGGCCGACGACACGGTGAAGCTCGGGATGCGTGCCCCGGAGGCGTACCGAGGCGACACGGCACGCGCGCTCGCCGACACCAAGGGCTGGATCGCCGACGGCTGGCGCACGGTGTTCGTCACCGAGGGCCCCGGGCCCGCCTCCCGTACCGTCTCGGTGCTGGGCGGCGAGGGCATCGCGGCCCGTCTCGACCAGGACCTGGCGGAGCTCACGCCGTCCCTGGTGCATGTCTCGTGCGGGGCTCTCGACTTCGGCTTCGTGGACGCCGCGCTGAAGCTCGCCGTACTGACCGAGACGGACCTGACCGGGCAGCGCACGGCCAGCAAGGACCTGGGCCGGATGCCGGCCCGCCGCCGCAAGATGATCGACCCGCTGACCCTGAAGACCGGCGACTACATCGTCCACGAGCAGCATGGCGTGGGCCGCTACATCGAGATGGTCCAGCGCACCGTGCAAGGTGCCACCCGCGAGTACCTCCTCGTCGAGTACGCCCCCGCCAAGCGCGGCCAGCCCGGCGACCGGCTGTACATCCCCACCGACCAGTTGGAGCAGGTCACCAAGTACGTCGGCGGCGAGGCCCCCACGCTGCACCGGCTGGGCGGCGCCGACTGGACCAAGACCAAGCAGCGCGCCAAGAAGGCGGTCAAGGAGATCGCCGCCGACCTGATCAAGCTGTACTCCGCCAGGATGGCGGCCCCCGGCTACGCCTTCTCCCCGGACACCCCGTGGCAGCGCGAGCTGGAGGACGCCTTCCCGTACGTGGAGACGCCCGACCAGCTCTCCACGATCGCCGAGGTCAAGGAGGACATGGAGAAGTCCGTCCCAATGGACCGGCTGATCTGCGGCGATGTCGGCTACGGCAAGACGGAGATCGCCGTACGGGCGGCGTTCAAGGCGGTCCAGGACGGCAAGCAGGTCGCCGTGCTCGTACCGACCACCCTGCTTGTGCAGCAGCACTTCACCACCTTCACCGAGCGGTACGCCCAGTTCCCCGTCACCGTGCGGGCGCTGAGCCGTTTCCAGTCCGACGCCGAGTCGAAGGCGACGCTCCAGGGTCTGCGCGAGGGCTCGGTGGACCTGGTGATCGGCACGCACCGGCTGTTCTCGGCCGAGACGAAGTTCAAGGACCTGGGCCTGGTCATCGTCGACGAGGAGCAGCGGTTCGGCGTCGAGCACAAGGAGCAGCTCAAGAAGCTGCGCGCCAATGTCGACGTGCTGACCATGTCGGCGACGCCCATTCCCCGTACGCTCGAAATGGCCGTCACCGGCATCCGTGAGATGTCGACGATCACGACGCCCCCGGAGGAGCGGCACCCCGTCCTCACGTTCGTCGGGCCGTACGACCAGAAGCAGATCGGCGCGGCCGTCCGGCGTGAACTGCTGCGCGAGGGCCAGGTCTTCTACATCCACAACCGGGTCGAGTCCATCGACCGGGCCGCCGCCCGGCTGCGTGAGATCGTGCCGGAGGCCCGGATCGCCACGGCGCACGGCCAGATGAGCGAGAGCGCGCTGGAACAGGTCGTCGTCGACTTCTGGGAGAAGCGGTTCGACGTGCTGGTCTCGACGACGATCGTCGAGTCCGGCATCGACATCTCCAACGCCAACACGCTGATCGTGGAGCGCGGCGACAACTTCGGTCTGTCCCAGTTGCACCAGCTCCGCGGCCGGGTCGGCCGGGGCCGGGACCGCGGCTACTCCTACTTCCTGTACCCGCCGGAGAAGCCGCTCACGGAGACCGCGCACGAGCGCCTGGCCACCATCGCCCAGCACACCGAGATGGGCGCGGGCATGTACGTGGCCATGAAGGACCTGGAGATCCGCGGCGCGGGAAACCTGCTCGGCGGCGAACAGTCCGGTCATATCGCCGGCGTCGGCTTCGACCTGTACATCCGGATGGTCGGCGAGGCGGTGGCCGACTACCGCTCGGCGGTCGACGGCACGGTCCCGGAGGAGCAGCCGCTGGAGGTCAAGATCGAGCTCCCGGTCGACGCGCACATCCCGCACGACTACGCCCCGGGCGAGCGGCTGCGACTTCAGGCGTACCGGACCATCGCCGCCGCGAACACCGAGGCCGACATCAAGGCCGTCCGCGAGGAGCTCAGCGACCGCTACGGCAAGCTCCCCGAACCCGTGGAGAATCTGCTCCTGGTCGCCGGCCTGCGCATGCTGGCCCGCGCCTGCGGAGTCGGCGAGGTGGTGCTCCAGGGCTCGAACATCCGCTTCGCCCCGGTGGAGCTGCGCGAGTCGCAGGAGTTGAGGCTGAAGCGCCTGCACCCCCGGACGGTCATCAAGCACACCACCCACCAGATCCTGGTCCCCCGTCCGACAACGGGCCGAATCGGCGGCAAACCAGTGGTAGGCCGCGAACTCCTGTCCTGGACGGGCGAGTTCCTCACAACGATCCTGGGGTAGTGAGGCGGACTTCACACGCTCGGACTGCTGATCGTGGATTCGGGTGCTTCCGAACAGCGTGCGACGAGAGTCCGAACGCGGCAACGCCGCCTGAAATGGGCGCGATGGGGTAGACGTCGGTAGAATTCGTTGGTTCGGCCCACATCCCGTCAGGACGGCTTCGAGTGAAATCTACCCGCGTGTACCGGTTCGTGTTGCCGACTTTGGGTGCTGCCATGGCGCTGTCCCTGACGGCGTGTGACCCAGCAGAGCTGAGCGGGAACGGCAACGGTTCCAGCGGCTCCATCGGCAACAGCGGGCAGTCCGCCGAGGGCTTCGGGGTCAGCCCGCTGGACAATCCCGACGGTACGAAGCCGGGGCTCGCGCCGCTCACCACCGAGGCGGACAGGGCGGCGGCCCGGAAGATCATCGAGCAGGTGGCCACCAAGGGACGCGGACCGAAGACCGGGTACGAGCGGGACAAGTTCGGCTACGCCTGGAAGGACTCGGTCGACGGCATACCGCTCAGCAGG
>DATCWZ010000127.1:0-2876 GCA_036566065.1 Streptomyces sp.
GGCCGTCGGGGTCCCGCCGCGCCGGTCCCGCCGACCGAGGACGACATCGCGGACCCGTGGGGGAGGCCCCACTCTGTGCTGTACGGGTGCGCCCGCGAGATCGACGGGGCGGTGAGCACTCTCGCCCGGCTGCTGGGCGGCGGGGCGAGCGTCTGAATCGAGGTCCATGGAAGAGTTCGACCGCAAGGAAGAGCGGAGAGCAGGGTGCCGAGAGCTGAGCGTGTGGCGCCGGTCTCCACTTCCGAGGATCGGCGGCCTGCTCGACGAGCCGGAGCGTGCCGAGGCCGCCTTCGACGCAGCACGGGCCGCGGGCTCGGCTGATCAGCGGTGGATCGCGGCGCGGGAGCAGTACGAGCAATAGTGCGACCGCCCTCGGCGTGACCCTCGCCGTGTTCGAGCGGCACCTGTCCGAGCTGGCCGGGGGCTGGTTCGACGCCGCCACGGGCGGGGCGACCCGGAAGGGCACAGCCCAGCTGGAGACGGTGTTCGGCGTACGGGACGTCCCGGTGGAGACTGCGGCCGCCGTACGGACGGCAGTTGACCGGCTTGTGCAGGATGGCAGCATGCCGGAGAGCGAGCCGTGGCGGGCGCCACTCGGTTACTACGCGCACTTCATGCCGGAAGCCGGGAATCGGGGCCGGGCTGCGATTGACGGCTTGCTCGGGGAGCGGGTCGCTGGCCAAGACTCCCCCAATTCTCTCCAGGGCTGATCGGGGTGATTCCCCAGGCTGTACGGCCCTGACCCCAGTTCGTGGAAGCGCGGCGCGATCACGCAGGCGCGGCAGCGGCTCGGCCCGGAGGCGCTGCGTGAGGTCTTCACCTATCTGGCCCGGCCGGCGGCGAGTTCTGCCACGCCTGGGGCCTGGCTGGGGCGTTGGCGGCTGATGGCCGTCGACGGGTTCCCCCTGGATCTGCCGGACACCGAGGCGAACACTGCGGAGTTCGGCAAGGGCCACGCGGGTAGGGACGAGAGCATCTACCCTCAAGCCCGCGTCGTGGTGATCAGTGAGTGCGCCTCGCACGCCCCCGTTGCCGCGGACACGGCCGGCTGCTGGGCCAGTGAGCAGACCCTCGCCTATTCACTCTACGAGCACCTGGCCCCGGATATGCTGCTGATCGCCGACCGCGGTTTTTACGGCTTTTACGCCTGGGAGCAGGCCCGGCGCAGCGGAGCCGAGCTGCTGTGGCGCGTGCAGTCCCCCGTGCGTCTGGACAAACTGGACGCTCTACCGGATGGTTCCTGGACCGCCGTGACTGTGAACTCCCGCATCGGTTTGCGTCCAGGCCAGAAGGAGTGGCTGCGTGCTGAGGCCCGGGCTGGCCGGGACCCCGGGCCCGAGGCGCACATCGTGCGGGTGGTCGAGTACACGGTCCCCGACCGGGACGGTGACCCGATCCGGCTGATCACAAGCATTCTCGACCCGGCGGAGGCCACAGCGGAGGAGCTGGCCCGTACGTACCACGAGCGTTGGGAGGCTGAAACCGGAATCGGCCAACTCAAGACGCATCTACGCGGGCCGGGACGCGTGCTGCGCTCCCGCACCCCGGAGCTGGCCTACCAGGAGATCTGGGCCTACGTGCCGACGCACTGGGCCGTATCAGCACTGATCTGCGACGCGGCCACCGCGACCCGGACAGACCCGGACCGGTTCAAGTTCCTGGGTACCCTCCGGATCGTCCGCCGCTCGGTCACCGACCCGGCGGCCTTTCCCCCTGAGCCCCACGCTGCGATCACGGCGCGGGCGCTGGAACGGATTGCTCAGCCACGCAACCGCAACCCACAACGGCGCCGACGCAGTTACCCCCGCACCGTGAAGCGCCGACACCACGACAGCTTCCCGGAACGCCGGGGACCCGCACGACGAAATTCGTGTACTTCCTGAACCTGGGCAAAGAAGGGCAGTGAGCAAAGCCATTTTCCGGAATATACCTACGTAAACGCCCTCTCAGTGGCCGAGGAGCTGAAGCGTCATGTCGAAGCGTTCCCACCGGTGGAAGTTGAACTACCGTGGGGGAAGCCGGAGGGGCAGGCTAGGAAGTTCTCGCTGCGGCTCACCACACGATTCGGCAATGCCATCGCGGTGAACACGTGGAACACCTACACCTGGAAGCCCGCGCTGGCAGGGGCCGGCATCGTCCCACCGCGCGTCGAGGGAGCGAAACCCTGGCAGTGGGCGGCGGCCCCGAAGGACGGCTTCCACGTGCTGCGGCACACCTGTGCCTCACTCATGCTGGAAGCTGGTGAGTCCGTCGTGACCTTGGCGCGGTGGCTCGGGCACTCCTCGCCCGCGATCACCCTCGGTTACTATGCTCACTTCATGCCGGAGGCCGGAAGCAAGGGGCGCAACACCATCGATGGACTGCTCGGTGAGCGGGGAGATCGGGCGGCCAGCCGAAACTCCCCAGATTCTCCCCAAGCCCGTTGACGGGTGATTCCCCTGTTAGCCACCTCCAGAGTTGACCGTGCATTACAAGGCTGAAGAGACGGGTGGCCCGGGAAAATGCTGACAGAGGTCACCGTGACCCGCTATGTCACACCCCTGCGGGAGGGTGGCTCGCTGCCCGGGATCGTCGAGGCCGACGACCTCGGTACGTACGTCATGAAGTTCACCGGCGCCGGTCAGGGCCGTAAGACCCTGGTCGCCGAGATCATCTGCGGGGAGCTCGGCCGGCGGCTGGGACTGCGGGTGCCCGACCTCGTGACCATCCAGCTCGACCCGGTCATCGGACTCGCCGAGCCGGACCAGGAAGTGCAGGAGCTGCTCAGGGCGAGCGGCGGGCTGAACCTCGGCATGGACTACCTGCCGGGATCGCTGGGCTTCGATCCGCTGGCCTACCAGGTGGACCCGGCCGAGGCCGGGAGGATCGTCTGGTTC
>DATCWZ010000112.1:0-3580 GCA_036566065.1 Streptomyces sp.
CGCCGCCTCGTCATGGCTCAGCGACACGGGCTTGCGCGCGAAATGGCGTGAGGGGGCGGTCACATATTCGGCGTACGCTCCGGCGGCGCGCGGGAACCACGGCATGCCGTACACCTCGTCGCCGACGCTCAGTGTGTGCACACCGAAGCCAGTTTTCTCCACGACACCGGAGACGTCCCACCCCAGGACGAAGGGCGGCTCGCCCAGCACCATGGACATGCCCCCGCCCGCCCGCGTCTTGTGGTCGACGGGGTTGACCCCAGCGGCCACCACCCGGACCAGCACTTCGGTCGGCAGGGGCTCGGGGCGCGGCAGCGTCACGGGATGCAGGACATCGGGACCGCCGAACTCGTCCTGGCTGATGGCGCGCATGGTGGGTGTGCTCATGAACTCTCCCAGCGGTTTCACGGGCCCGGTCGGGGCCCGGTGATCACGCGGGCCACGCTATCCCCGCCGGGCGCTGCGGGAGCGGCACACCGGGGTCATATGGGCCGGGGTGACTGGTCCCGTACAGGTTCGTCGTCCATACTGCCCGCCGTGGAGCAGCGCATAGATTCCAACAACAAGCCCGAGTTCGCCGCGGGGACAGACCCGGCATACATCCCCGGCCTGACGGCCCCTGCCCCGCTCGTGGGCAAGGGGAAACCGGCCGCGGAACCGGAGAAGCCGAAGCCGCCCGCGAAGGGCGGCGAGCCGGAGGCGGCGCCGGACATCGCGAAAGGTTCGCACGGCCCGCAGGACGCGGAGGCGGAAGCGGAAGCAGGAGCGGAAGCAGAAGCGGAGGACGGTCCGGTCTTCGAGGTCAGCGACCACCGCGGCTCCATCAGGGTCGCGCGCGAGGGCATCCGCTTCGTCCTGGACGACCAGGAGGCCGAGTTCGACTGGGACGAGGTCGGTGCGGTGGAGACCGCGTCGGCACGTTTCGGGCGGCGGTTCACCGTAACGGTCCATATGACGACGCGCCGCTGGTTCAACGCCGAGGTCGAGGCACCGGCCCGCAGCGCGCTCAAGGAGTGGACGGCGCAGCTCGACGCGGCCCTGGATGCCTACTTCGAGGAGTCCTGACCCGTCGGCACGACCACCACTACCACATGCGCGCCGGGCAGCGGACTCCCCGGCGCGCAGCCGTTTCCGGGCGACTGTTTTCGGCCATGCTCGGTGGGTAGTCGGCGCGATCCCGTTCGGCCGGCTCCCCATGGGTATCCAGGGGGAGAGGCCGTACCGAAGGGTCATATTCCGGAGATCGTAGGGAACACCCGCTCTCGGCAAGGGCGGTCGACCCCGGACGGTGACCGGCGGGGGCCGGGTCGGTGACAGGAGGGGCGATTTTCAGTCACATGGACTCCTTCTCGGCCTGCCTCGAACGCGCGACCGGATCGGGGTCGGCATAATCGGGCCATGTCGATCACGGGTGGGGACGTCGTTGACCTGGGCAGTGGCCTGTATGCCTGGCTGCCGCCGAAACGGGGCTGGGGGCTGGCCAACTGCGGCCTCCTGGTGTCGTCCGGAAACGCGCTGTGGATCGATACTCCGTACGACACTGTCCTCGCCGGGCAGTTCCTGGCCGAGAGCGCGAAACGCCTGCCCGCCGGTGTGAGCATCGACCGCGTGATCGTCACCCATGCCAACGGGGACCACTTCTGGGGTGCGGGGGTGCTGCCGGACGCGGAGATCATCGCGACCCGCGAAGCCCGCGAGCACATCCACTACGAGCCCACGCCGAAGCAGCAGCACGGTCTGGTGGCCGGCGGTGATCCGGCCACCCCGCTCGGCGCGTACCTCACCAGGCACTTCGGCGGATTCGACTGGTCGGCCACCGAACCGGTGCTCCCGACCACGTACTTCACCGGTGAGCTCGAACTGACCCTGGGCGGGTACCCGGTCAGGGTCTCGGCCCTGCCGCCCGCCCACACCACGGGCGACCTCATGGTGCATCTGCCCGCACAGCGCGCCGTGTTCAGCGGCGACATCATCTTCTCCAGTACCCGGCAGCAGCCCGGCGACCACCCCGTGCACTGGGCCGGTCCCCTCAGCAACGTCATCGAGGCGTGCGAGCGGGTGCTGGCGACCGGCGCCGAGGTGATCGTGCCTGGTCATGGGCCGGTCCTCACCCCGGCGGGCGTACGGGAGCACATCGTCTATCTCGAATACGTGCGCGAGCGCGCCCACGCCCTCCACGCGGCGGGAGTGCCCGCCCTGGAGGCGGCGCTCCGGGTGATCCGCGAGAACCGCTTCCCGGCGCTCGGCCTGCCCGAGCGGCTCGTGGTGACCATCGGCAGCGAGTACCGGGCGCTGGACGGCTCGGAACTGCCGGGCGTATTGCAGGTGATGTCGGATGTCGCGGCGGTCGCGCACGACCTGGAGCACGGGGCAGGGCAGGCCGCTACCGGAGGCGATCCGGAGTGAGAACGGGAGCCGGGGTCCGCCCGGCCGGAAGGAGACGGTGACGGCGTGGTGGGTTGGATCGTGGCACTTCTCGCCGTCGTCGTGGCCGTGGTGGCCGTCGTACGGGAACAGCGGGCGTCCCGTACCGCGTACAAAGCCACAGCACGCGCGGAACTGATGGAACGTCAGATAAAGGCCGCAGATGCCCGCACCCTCGCGCTCACCGACGAGATACGCCAGCTCGCCAGGAGGCGGATACCCGCCGCCGCGACCGCGCTCTCCCACCCCACCGCGCCCGTCCCCGGACTGCGCGAGGCCGCCGACATCAAGGGCGACGCCGCACGCCTGCTGACCGAGGCCGTGCAAGCAGCCAGGGTGGCGGTCCTCGAGGAACGCGGCCGCGTCGACGCCGCCGCCCGGGCGGCCATGCGCGGCACATCAGCCAAGATCCAGTCGCTGCTCAACCAGTCGCAGCAGTTGCTGCAGGAACTCCAGCACGAGTACGACGACCCGCGCATCCTGCAACTGGACTTCCGTAACGAACTGGCAATGCGCAGGACCCAGGCGACCGCCGTGCTGTGCGACGCCTGGCCCGGACTCGCCCGGCAGAACTCCTCGCTCATCGAGATCGTGCTCGGCGCCCAGTCCCGGGTCGCGGGCTACGAGCGGATCAAGGTCGCCAACCATCTGCGCCAGGAACGGCTGGCCCTGGTCGCCCGCGCCGCCGAGCCCTTCGCCATCGCCCTCGCCGAACTGCTCGCCAACGCGACGGCCTATTCGCATCCGGACACCGAGGTGCCCGTGACCGTGCAGCAGGCCCCGGGGCGCGGCGCGCTCGTGCTGGTCGACGACGCGGGCATCGGCATGGACGACGACGCGCTCGAGCGGGCGCGGGCGCTCCTCGCCGGTCCGGACGAGGTGCTGCTGACCGAGCTCGGCGACCCGCCGCAGACCGGATTCGCCGTGGTGGGACGGCTCATCGCACGCTACGGGTTCAGTTGCCACATCGAGTCGTCGCCGTACGGCGGCATGCGTACGATGCTGCGCGTCCCGGCCCATCTGCTGACCGTGATGGACGACGACCGCACCCTGTCCGTGCTCGCGCCGAAGCCGGTGCACGCGCGGGGCGCGCTGCCGGACCAAGCGGCGGGAACGGCCGCGCCGCACACCGACGCGCAGCCCGCTGCCGAGCAGC
>DATCWZ010000860.1:0-3776 GCA_036566065.1 Streptomyces sp.
GCGACCAGCGCGCGCGCGGTTTCGTGCGACGCGACGGCGTCGAATTCGCCGCGCTGGAAGAGCAGCACGACCAGCGGCTGTCGTTCCGGCTGACCATCACCGCGGACGACGTGGACCGCTTCATCGCCGATCCGGAACACCTGGCCGGGGCCGCCGGACGGGTCGACTGCGATGTACTGGGCGGCCGACTCCCGGTCGAGCGCGGCTGGTTCAACCTGTTCACCCGCACCGGGGACCCGAGCCGGCGGCGGATGCTGTACACGCTGCACCTGCGTGATCCGGGCGGCAACCCGCTCACCCTGGCGGGCCACAAGGAGGTGCACGACGACCCGGGCATCGACGTGTGGAGCGACACCTCGACGCTCTTCGTCCGCATGCTTGCCGGACATGTGCCGCCCGGCGACACCGCCGAGGGCGCCGCGGGCGCACCGGTGCTCGGCGCGGGAATCCTCGTCATCAAGCCCGGTGACTTCGTCCAGCAACTGACGACCTTCCGCACCGTCGGGCCGCACCGCGCACAGGCACTGGAGAGTTTCGGCCGTCTCTTCCTGGGCGAGCTGTGGGACGTCTACGGTTCCCACCTGCTGCCCGCCGGGAAGTGGGCATGAGGGTACGGGAGCTGCGCGGACACGCCCGGGAGCTGCGGTTCACCCCGCAGGAGCCGGTGCGGTGGCTCGATCCGGGGGAACTGGCCCGCACAGCGGTCAAGGCCGGTCTGGCCACCGTCTTCGCCAGCTACGCGGACAAGCGGGAGATACAGGGGGCCCTCGCGAGCAGTCTCCTGTCGGCGCCGCTGGACAACCCCGGTGCCGAGGAGATCTGGATCGACTACGTCTCCGACCTGGGTGACGGCTTCGACGCGACGAGCTCCGTGGCCTGGGCGGTGGCCGCCCCGGTGCTCGACGTGGGCTCGCCCCGTCCCCTGCCCCGCGGTTCGCTGCTCGTGTTCGGCGGGGACGAGGTGTACCCGGTCGCCTCGTCCACCGGGTACGAGGACCGGATGAAGGGACCGTACCGGGCCGCTCTCCCGGCGGCGGAGGACAAGCCGCTCCTGGTCGCGCTGCCGGGCAACCACGACTGGTACGACGGGCTCACCGCGTTCCTGCGGACCTTCGCCCAGGGACGGCACATCGGGGGCTGGCAGACCCGGCAGGCCCGGAGCTACTTCGTCGTACAACTGCCCCAGCGCTGGTGGCTCGTCGGTCTGGACACCCAGCTCGGGGCCTACATCGACGCCCCTCAGCGGCAGTACTTCGAAACCCATCTCTCGGCGAACCTGCTGCCGGGCGACGGGGTGATCCTCTGCTCCGCCGAGCCCACCTGGGTCAAGAGCCACGACCACGTCAACGCCTTCAACGCACTCCACTGGTTCGACCGGAACATGATCCGGACACGGATCGACCGGGATGCCGGGAAGCGGGTGCCGACCGGCGCGTCGATCCGGCTGTGGCTGACCGGCGACAAACACCACTACTCCCGGTACGCGGAACGGTTCCCGGTGGAACCGTCAGGGGACGACGGCCCGCTGCCGCCGGACCTGCGGCGGCGCCAGATGGTGACCTGCGGGATGGGCGGGGCGTATCTGTCCGCCACGCACCGGCTGCCCGCGTACCTCCCCCTGCCGCCCGATACCTCGCGGATGAGGCAGAAGGACGATCCGCCGTCGGCGTTCGTACGCGTCGGCATGTATCCCGGCGAGCAGGAGTCCCGGGCGATCGCCCGGGGCGTGGCCAAGCCGTGGTCACCCTCCTGGCTGCCGCGGCGCAACCGGGGGTTCGGCCTGCTGGCCGGGGCGCTGCACGCGGTTCTGTTCCTCCTGCTCAGCTTCGTGTTCGCGCTCCTTCAGGGCGGTCGTAGCCCCGTCTCCGCTGTCCGGCGATCCGGAACGGACGACCTCTTCATCTTCGTGGGCGCGGGTCTGCTGATCGTGGCGGCGCTGCTCCTGCGGCACGCCTGGAACATGTACCGGTCCCGCAGGAGCGGACACCCGGTCAGGGCCGGTACGGTGACCGCCTCGCTGATACAGCTCGCGGTCGCCCTGATCGCCCTGCTGAGCACCGCCATTCCGTTCCCCGCCGACTGGCACAGCTGGGGCTCCATGCTGGCGTGTCTCGTCATCGCCGCCCTCGCGGGCGCCCTCGTGGGTTCGGAACTGTTCGCCCTGTGGGTTCTGCGGGCGCGGGACGGGGCGGCCGCCGACTGGGCGATGTCGGCCCAGTCCATCGAGGACCACAAGGGGTTCGTCCGCATGCACATCGCGCCCGACGGCGTGCTGACCGTCTATCCCCTCGTGCTGGAGGGGATCTGCCGCGACTGGGAACTGCAGGACGTCGAGGACAACCCGGCCCCGTGGCGGCGGCCGGTCCCCGCGAACCGCCCGGCCGCACGGCTGATCGAGAACCCCGTACTGATCGCCCGGGAGGCGCAGTCACCATGACCGGTACACCGCTGAGCAATCCGCCCCGTACGACCCGTGCCGACCATGTCACCGAGGTGCGGCCGCTGACCGCGCTGGACGGGCGGCCGCTGACCCTGGTGCATGTACAGGGCCGGCGGCCGCCCAGTCGGGGCCCGGTCCTCGTCGTGCACGGTGCGGGGGTGCGCGCCGAACTGTTCCGGCCGCCGCTGCCCCGTACCTTCGTCGATGCCCTGATCGACGACGGCTGGGACGTCTGGCTGCTCAACTGGCGTGCGTCGATCGACCTCGCCCCGGTGCCCTGGACACTGGACCAGGCGGCGGCGTACGACCATCCGGCGGCGGTCGCCGCGGTGTTGTCGGCCACGGGTGCGGACCGGCTCAAGGCCGTCGTGCACTGCCAGGGCTCGACTTCGTTCATGATGGCGCTGTCCGCGGGACTGCTGCCCGAGGTGGACACGGTCGTCAGCAACGCGGTGTCACTGCACCCCGTCGTGCCCCGCCTGTCCACCTTCAAGATCGGCCGCGTCGCGCCGGTCCTGGGCCGGATGATGCCGTACATCTCACCGGGATGGGGGGACCGGCCGGCCGGCCCGCTCTCCCGGCTCATGGTCCGTTTCGTGCGGGCGACCCACCGGGAGTGCCGGAACTCGGTGTGCCGCATGGTCAGTTTCACGTACGGCAGCGGCCGGCCGGCCCTGTGGTCCCACACGAACCTCGACGAGGCGACCCACGACTGGATCCGCGGCGAGTTCGCCGAAGTCCCGATGACGTTCTTCCGGCAGATGAACCAGTGCATCCGGGCGGGCCGGCTCGTCCCGACGGAGGGCATCGCGGACCTGCCGCGGTCCCTCGCCACCCGGGCGCCGCGGACCGACGCCCGGATCGCGCTCATCGCCGGGGAGGACAACCTGTGCTTCCTGGCCGAGAGTCAGCAGCGCACCTTCGACTTCCTGCGGAAGCACCGGCCCGGCGGCCAGGACAGCCTGCACCTGCTGCCCGGCTACGGGCACCTCGACGTGTTCCTGGGCAGCCGCGCCGCGGACGACACCTACCCCCTGATCCTTGAGGAGCTCGCCCGGTGAAGCGCGTCGCGTCCCTTGCCCGGCTGGGGCTGTCGGCCGTGCCGTCCCCCGTGCCCCGTCGTCTGAGCCGGCTCGCCGGGCAGCACGCCCTGGTGGACGGCATCCCGTTCGTCATGCCGGTCGACTCGGGGGAAATGCCCGCGCTGATGGCGGGGTTCACCATCGACCGTACGGCCGCCGCCCGGATGCTTCCCGGCAGCGAACTCCACCCCGTGACGCTCCCGGGCGGCAAGGGGCTGCTCGTCATCACGGTCGTCAACTACCTGCACACCGAC
>DATCWZ010000100.1:0-5179 GCA_036566065.1 Streptomyces sp.
GGCTGCGCAGCCGCTCCGAGCGGGAGGCGCTGGAGCTCGGCCACCGGCCGAACGGCGCGGTCCACTGGCCGGTGTTCACCCCGTACGCGCTGGACGCGGTCTGGGCCGTGTACCGCGCGGTCATGCCCGGCCGCCGCACCCCGCCCGGCACCACGCCGGCGGACCGCGAGCTGCCCCAGGTCACCTATGTCGACCTGGCCACACTGGCCACCGCCACGTTCCCGCTGCTGCCCGAACCCCTGTGCCCCGTCTGCGTACGGGAGGTGCCGGACACGGCCGAGGCCGCCCGGATGGAGCTGGGCCCGCGCCCCAAGCCCGACCCGGACGGATACCGGCTGCGCACCCTCGACTCGTACCGCATCCCGACCGCCGCGCTCGCCAATCCGGTCTGCGGGACACTCGGCGCGAGCACCTGGATCAACCCCACGTCCACCACCACGGCGCCGGTCGCCGGAACCCACTTCGTACGCGGCTACGCCGGGCTGAACGACGTGACCTGGAGCGGGCAGGCCAACCGGTACGCGACCAGCCGCGCCCTGGCCCATCTGGAGGGTCTGGAGCGCTACGCGGGCACCCATCGGCGGCGCGGTACCTCGCCGGTCGTCGACTCGTACACGAACCTCGCCGACCGGGCGCTGAACCCGGCCGACTGCGGCTTCTACGCGCCCGAGACCTACGCGTCCGACCCCCTCGTCAGCCCCTTCGACCCGGACCGGGCGATCCCCTGGGTCTGGGGCCACTCGCTGCGCGACGACCGCCCGATTCTGGTGCCCGCCAGGCTGGCGCACTACAGCGCGGGCGTGGACGCCGACAACTTCGTCTTCGAGTGCTCCAACGGCTGTGCGACCGGGGCCAGTCTTGAGGAGGCCATCCTGTTCGGGCTCCTCGAGCGCGTCGAACGGGACGCCTTCCTGCTCGCCTGGTACACCGGTGCCCCGCTCACCGCGATCGACCTGCGCTCCTGCCAGTCCCCGGCGGTACGCTCCATGCTCGACCGGGCCGCGCTGCACGGCTACGACGTGCACGCGTTCGATACGCGGATGGACATGGCGGTCCCGGTCGTCACCGCCCTCGCGGTACGCGGCGACGGCGGGCTCGGCACGCTGTCGTTCAGCGCGGCGGCCGGATTCGATCCGGAGGACACCGTCGAGGCCGCCCTGTCGGAGGTGCTCACCTACATTCCGCACCTGCCCTATCAGGTCGCCGAGCGGCGGGGCGAACTGGAGGCCATGGCACGGGACTTCACCAAGGTCCGGCACCTCAAGGACCACGCCCAGCTCTACGGCCTGCCGTCAATGGCGGAGCACGCCCGTGCGTTCCTCGAACCCGTCGCCGTACTCCCGTTGGCGGAGACGTTCCCCGACTGGCCGGGGACGCGGCCCCGCACGGGCGACCTGCTGGACGATTT
Organism: Streptomyces sp.; assembly: GCA_036566065.1. GTDB lineage: Bacteria > Actinomycetota > Actinomycetes > Streptomycetales > Streptomycetaceae > Streptomyces. Next base: position 1,409 of record DATCWZ010000100.1, read on the forward strand.
GCGGCTGCTGGCCGGCCGGCTCGCGGGCGCCGGGTACGACGTCATCGCCGTCGACCAGACCACCCCCGAGCAGCGCCGGATGGGGCTGCACACGGTGTCCACCACCGTTCCGGGGCTGCTGCCGCTGGACTTCGGCTGGACCAGACAACGGGCGCTGCTGATGCCCCGGTTGCGGACCGGGCTGCGGATGGCGGGGCGGCGCGCCGATGACCTGCTGCCCGCGGAGATCAAGGCCGTGCCGCACCCCTTCCCGTGACGGGCACGGCGGCGGCAGACGTCGAGCAGCCCCCTCCGCCGGGAGGGGGCTGCTCGACGGGCTTGGGCGCCGGTGGATCAGGCGCTGCAGGAGGTGGTGCTGGTGGTGCTGGAGCAGGTCGAGGTCGAGGAGCAGGACGTCGAACCGGCCAGGACGACCTCGGCGGCGTCCGAGTAGTCCGAGATCTCGAAGGTCTCCGACTCCAGCTCCAGGATCTCGTCGGCGAGGGTGGCCAGTTCGGTCTTCGGAGCCATGGTGTTCTCCCTGGTGTCGTGGGGACCTGCCGGCTGTTCCGGCCCTGTTCCCCTGCGCTGGACCCATTGGAACGGGCGGCACTGTCAGATCGGCACGGTTTCCGCTGTCACATCACTGGCACCCCGTGACAGCGGGGCGGCGGGGAGCTGCGGAGAGGCGAGGGGAAGAGGACACAGTGGAGAACACAGCGCAGAACACAGCGGGGGCCGAGTCCAGGGCCAAGCTTGGCCCGGCGTACAAGGCGCTGGGGGTGTCGCGGGAGGACCTGCGGTCCGCCATCGGGTTCTACCTCGATCTGCACGCCCACCCCGAACTGTCCGGTGCCGAGCACCGCACCGCCGACCGGTTCGCCGCGCGGCTGGCGGAGCACGGCTGCACAGTCACCCGGTCCGTCGGCGGCGGCCACGGCCTCGTCGGCGTACTGAGCAACGGCCCCGGCCCCACCGTCATGCTCCGCGCCGAACTGGACGCGCTGCCCGTCACCGAGGACACCGGCCTGGCCTACGCGAGCACCGTTCCCGGCGTCATGCACGCCTGCGGGCACGACCTGCATCTGGCCGCCGCCGCGGGAGCGGTCGCCGTCCTCACGGGGCAGCGCGACGCGTGGAGCGGCACCCTCCTGGTGGTGGGGCAGCCGGCCGAGGAGACCCTTGAGGGTGCGCGGGCCATGCTCGCGGACGAGCTGTACGGGCGGTTCGGCACCCCGGACGCCGTCCTGGCGCAGCACACCTCGCCCCTCCCGGCCGGCACCGTCGCGCACGCCGCGCGCCCCGGATCGCCACTGATGGCGGGCAGCGTCTCGTTGGACGTCACCCTGTACGGGCGCGGCGGCCACGCGGGTACCCCGCATCTGACGGTGGACCCGGTCCTGACGGCCGCCGCGACCGTGCTGCGGCTCCAGTCCGTCGTCTCGCGGGAGACGGCCCCGGACGAGCAGGCCGTTCTGACGGTCGGCTCGCTGCGGGCGGGCGAGCGGGGCAACGTCATCCCGGACACGGCCGAACTCAGCCTGTGCGTCAGGGCGTTCTCCGACCGCGCGCTCGACCGGATCACGGCCGCCGCCGAGCGCGTCGTACGGGGGGAGTGCGCGGTGTCGGCCTGCCCGCGCGACCCCGATGTCACGGTGACGGCGCGTTCCCCCGTACTCGTCACCGACCCGGCTCTCACGACCGCACTGCGTTTCAGCCACGAGGAACTGTTCGGCAGGGCGCGAGTGCTGGACTGCCTGCCCACCACGGCCACGGAGGACTTCGCGTGGTTCGGCGAGCAGGGTGTGCCGACGGCGTACTGGATGCTGGGCGTCACCGGCGCCCGGAAGTGGCGGGAGTCCCGGGCGGGAGGGGCCCCGGTGCCGTCCAACCACGCACCCGGGTTCGCACCCGATGTCTTCACGGTGCTGCCCACCGGGATCGCGGCGATGGCGTCGGCGGCCCGGCGGGTGCTCGGGGCGCCCGTCCTTGGAGCTGGGAAGGAACCCGTGTGATGGGGGCGGCGGACCGTATCGACGTCGTCGTCGTACGCCGGGACAGCACGGCCCCGTCCGGGGAGACCACAGTTGTCCGGCTGCTCGGTCTGCTGCCGTCGCACTGGTCCTGCGCCGTCGATGTGGACCCCGACCGGGTCGGGCTGCGGATCGGGCCCGCCGGGACGGCGGACGCCCCGGCGGTGGAGCGGGCCGTCTCCCGGGTGCTGGCGGACGCGGCGCTGCGCGGCTGGGTACGGGAGAGCTGACCGTACATCTACCTGGGGGCCAGGTCAGATCCAGCCGCGTTCCCTGGCGAGCAGCGCCGCCTGCGCCCGGCCCCCCGCGCCGAGCATCTGCATCAGATCGGCGATGTGCCTGCGGTACGTCCGTACGGACATGCCCAGTTCGCGGGCGCCCGTCTCGTCCTTGCCGCCGGTACACATCGATATGAGCACCCGCTGCTCGGTCTCCGAGAGCCCTTCGTCCGCCGGCCCTTCGCGTCTGCCGGTGGCCCGGGCGAGATCCTCGGCCTGGTCCCAGATCCGCTCGAAGAGGGCGATGATGTTGCTGACGAGGCCGCTGCGGTGGGCCAGCAGCGCGCCGCGTGAGGTGTCGTTGGTGTCCATCGGTACGAGCGCGGCTCTGCGGTCGTACACCAGGAGGCGCTCCGCCGTACTGGCCGTCACTCTGATCGCCGCGCCGTTGGCGGCGAGTTCGCGCAGATATCCGGCGGTCGCCGGGTCCTGGAGCGCCGCATGGACGACGACGTTCCGGATGCGTACGCCGCGGCGCAGACAGCGCATGTCGAGCGGCCGGGAACGGGCGATGTTCTCCGGCGACAGTTTGGTGTACGGCTCGACGGACAGGATCTCGTCCCGGGCGAAGAAGGCGAGGTCGTCGATCCGGTTCCGTATCTGGGCGAGGCCCTCCAACTGCTCGATGCCCTGCGGCGGGCAGGTCCGCGCGCCCTGCTCCGCGCGTAGTCCGTCAATGACGTGCCGTGACCGGGTGACGCGCTGGAGCTCCTGGTGCAGTGCGTGCAGCCGCAGGTCGACGAGCCGGGCCAGGGCGATCTCGGGGTCGGTGGGGAAGATCTTCCCGTCGTCCCCGCCGGGCTGGAGCAGGCCGAGCTCCCGGAGCCGGCCGATGAGGCAGCGGGCGGCGGCAGCGTCGGTACGGAGCAGGAGGTGGAGATCCTCGGCGGAGGTGCCGGGGTTGCGCAGGAAGTGCCGGTACAGCTCTTCCTCGGCCCCTGAGACCCCGAATACGGACATCTCGTTCTCGTTCACGCATGCCCCCGCTGGCTGGTCCCGGTGCGGCCGCTCACCTTCGGGGGTCGCCCTAGCGGTGCCCGGTCGCCGGCTGCGGTACCGCTGCGCGCGTGCCATCGGGCGTGCAACGGTTTGTGTAATAGTCGGGCAAAGACTAAACGCTGAGATCACTTCTGTGACTGTCCTGAACGTAACTGTGTGCAAGACGAAGATGAACGGTGCGCGGACGACGCCGAGCGGCCCGGGACACGCGACGGGCGGTGATCGGGCAGGAGCGTAGCTCGGTGGCGGATCGGCAGCGGCGCGGGGGCAGTTGCAGGCCACCCGACGGCGCTACGGGGGCGCTCCGCAGGCGCGCTAGGGGCGCACAGGGAGCGCCGGCCGGGCGCGCGGGTGGTGCGCCCCCGCCCCGCGGCAAGGGCTTTCCCGGGGCGGCTGTCAGAGCGGAGTCGTACGCTGGAACACCGGCCCGTCCCACGTGTCGGGTCCTTCGCGTTGCCCCGCGGCAGCAGCCGGCTGCCCGT
>DATCWZ010000098.1:0-2554 GCA_036566065.1 Streptomyces sp.
TCACCGCGCCTCGCCCTGCCCCTGCCGCCGCCCCGGCCACGCCCGCCCCCGAAGGGGCCGCCACCGAACGGCGGACCGAACCCCCCGAAGGCCGCCCGCCGCCCCTCGAAGTCCCCCCAGCCTTGATGCCCGGGCCCACAGTGCCCGGGTCCCCGCCCGTGCTCATGCTCATGTCCATGTGAACGCATCACTGCACTCCTTCTATCGTTGATCTTTCGCGATACCTCAACGATATATCGGAATCTTCCGTGTGGCAATCCCTTCTTTGGTCGAGCCCCCTGCGGTGAGCCCCCGCCGTCGTCAGCCTCGGGCGCACCGCCGGCTTCATGTCAGAGCCTCATGGTTGGGTGGCCGCATCTTTGAAGGAGGACCACGTGACCGATCTCAAAGCGGAGCTGCACCGCAACCTGCATGCAGGACGGGCCGGTCTGCTCTCCAAGCTGGAGGAGGCCTTGAGTACGGATACCTTGGCGAATCTTCGACCGGCCGGCACCGGAGCCGCTGGCCTGGGTCGAGGACGGCTCGATCTGGGAAGGCGCAGATATGTGGGCCAGGCCCGATGAGTCCAGCAAGTACACCATCGGGCTCTATCAACGTGCCTGCGCGCATGCCGACCGGACCATCGCGGATCTCGCACTCGAAACCCCGGGCCGGGTACCGCACTGGCCCGAGGACCGCCGGGCCACCACCTTGGGCGTGCTGCTCGTCCGCATGGTCTCCGAGACTGCCCAGCATGCCGGCCACGCCGATGTCCTGCGAGAGCTCATCGACGGCAAAGCCGGACCGGATCACGACGAGGGCGACGATGCCGAGTGGCAGCGGTATCACGCCCGCATCCCTTTCAGGGCGTCGGCAGCCAGCCCACTTTCCCCGCGAGCAGCGCGTACCCCACGAAGGCGCCGATGTCGAGCAGCGAGTGTGCGACAACCAGCGGGCCGACCCGCCCCCAGCGGCGGTACAGGAGTACGAACACGACCCCCATCACCATGTTCCCGATGAAGCCGCCGATCCCCTGGTACAGGTGGTACGAACCGCGCAGCACCGAGCTGGCCGCCAGGGCGGCCGTCGGCGTCCATCCGAGCTGACCCAGCCGGCGCAGCAGATAGCCGACGACGATCACTTCCTCGACCACGGCGTTCTGCAGTGCGGAGAGGATCAGTACGGGGAACTTCCACCAGACCCCGGGCAGTGATTCGGGCACCACCGTCAGATTGAATCCGGTGGCCCGTGCCACCAGGTAGAACGCCAGCCCGGCACTGCCGATGCCCGCCGCGACCATGGTGCCCCTGCCGAGGTCGAACCAGGGCCTGGTCCGGTCGAAGCCGATGCTCCGCAGCCCGGCGTGCTCGCGGATCAGCAGATGCGCGACCAGCGCGACCGGCACCAGGGCTGTCGCGATGCCGAAGAGCTGCCAGGCCAGATCCAGCCATGGCCGCCCTGGGGCGTACGAACTGTTCAGCGTCGCCGCCTGGTCCTTCAGACCCCCCGGTTTCGTCAGCGACCCGACGAAGCTGATCAGCGCGGAGAGCCCGCTCGCCCCGAGCGACAGGGCCAGGACCAGCACCGTCTCGGACCGCAGAATCCGCCGTGACACGGCCTCCTGGGGGAAAGACTCAGCCACGCGGACCGCCTCCACCTGTACACCTGCCTTTCGCCCACCGTCCCGCCCACCATTTACGGGTACCACCGGCGTGAGACGTCATAGCTTGCCCGACGGCTGTACGGCGCAGGGGCCCGGGGGCCTCAGGGGGCCGGGAAACCGATCGGCCAGGTGTGTACGGGCTCGCCCGTCTGACTCAGTTCCCCGTAGCGCCGGGTGGTGGCGGCCAGTGCCGCCTCCCGCCCGAGACCGGCGCCCCGCGCCCGGTGGTAGGTGTCGACCTGCCAGGACGCGCCGTTCATCCGGCGCCTGCACCGCTCCTCGATCACCCCGAGGTAGCGGTCGCGGTCCGCGGGCTCGATGTTCCAGGCGTCGAGCCCGGCCGCCGCGAGCGGCAGGAGTTCGTCCCGTACGAGCTTGACCGCGGGCACCGTGGCGATCCCGCCGGAACGGCCCGGGCGGGGCCAGAGCAGCTCGGCGTCGATCCCGTAGCGGCACGCGGTGTCGAAGTTGTCGGCGGCGGCCTCGAAGGGCATCCGGGTCCAGACGGGCCGCGACTCATCGGCGAGAGCGCGCACGAGGCCGTAGTAGAAGGCGGCGTTGGCGATCACATCGGTCACCGTCGGCCCGGCCGGAAGCACCCTGTTCTCCACCCTGAGATGCGGGACGCCGTCGGCCAGGCCGTACACCGGGCGGTTCCAGCGGTACACGGTGCCGTTGTGCAGGACGAGCTCCGCCAGCCGCGGCACGCCGCCCTCGTCAAGCACCCTGAGCGGCTCCTCGTCGTCGCAGATGGGCAGCAGCGGCGGGAAGAAGCGCAGGTTCTCCTCGAAGAGTTCGTACGCGGAGGTGATCCAGCACTCCCCGAACCAGGTCCTGGGGCGTACGCCCTGATTCCTGAGCTCGGGAGGCCGGACATCGGTGGACTGCTGGAACAGCGGCGGGCGGGACTCC
>DATCWZ010000097.1:0-7019 GCA_036566065.1 Streptomyces sp.
CCCCCGCCGTTCTTCTGCGCCTTGCGGCGCTCCGCACGCGTCATCCCGTCGGACGCCGAACGCCCGGCGTTCTCGCTGGAGAAGTCGCCCTCGACGACCCCGCCCTCGCCGTCCACCGTGGGAGCGGAGAAGTGCAGCCGGTCGGGGCGCTGCGGGGCGTCCAGGCCCTTGGCCCGGATCTCCGGACGCGCGCCCGCCGGTACGGGTGCCTCTTCCTTGGCCAGCGACGGCCGCTCGGCCGGAGCCTGCACCGGAACCTCCTCGACCTGCTGCTCGACCTGGACCTCCAGGTTGAACAGATAGCCGACCGACTCCTCCTTGATGCCCTCCATCATGGCGTTGAACATGTCGAAGCCCTCGCGCTGGTACTCGACCAGCGGGTCCTTCTGCGCCATGGCCCGCAGGCCGATGCCCTCCTGGAGGTAGTCCATCTCGTAGAGGTGCTCGCGCCACTTGCGGTCCAGGACGGACAGCACCACGCGCCGCTCCAGCTCACGCATGATGTCCGAGCCGAGCGTCTTCTCACGCTCCTTGTACTGCTCGTGGATGTCGTCCTTGATCGAATCGGCGATGAACTCGGCGGTGACACCGGCGATGTCACCGGCGGCGTCCTCCAGCTCGGCGACCGTGACCTTCACCGGGTAGAGCTGCTTGAAAGCGCCCCACAGCCGGTCCATGTCCCACTCTTCGGCGAAGCCCTGCGAGGTCTCCTGCCGGATGTAGTCGTCGATCGTGTCGTCCATGAAGTGCAGGATCTGGTCCTGCATGTCCTCGCCCTCAAGGACCCGGCGGCGCTCACCGTAGATGACCTCGCGCTGCCGGTTGAGCACCTCGTCGTACTTCAGGACGTTCTTACGGGTCTCGAAGTTCTGCTGCTCGACCTGGGACTGGGCGGACGCGATCGCCCTGGTCACCATCTTGTTCTCGATCGGTACGTCATCGGGGACGTTGGCGATCGACATGACGCGCTCGACCATCTGGGCCTTGAACAGACGCATCAGATCGTCGCCCAGCGACAGATAGAAGCGGGACTCGCCCGGGTCACCCTGACGGCCGGAACGGCCGCGGAGCTGGTTGTCGATACGCCGCGACTCGTGCCGCTCCGTGCCCAGCACATACAGTCCGCCGAGCTCCTTGACCTCTTCGAACTCCGCCTTCACGGCCTGCTCGGCCCGCTCCAGCGCCGCGGGCAGCAGGGCCGCCCACTCCGCGACGTGCTCCACCGGGTCGAGCCCGCGCTGGCGGAGCTCCGCCTCGGCGAGATCGTCGGGGTTGCCGCCGAGTTTGATGTCGGTGCCGCGGCCGGCCATGTTCGTGGCGACCGTGACCGCGCCCTTGCGGCCGGCCTGGGCGACGATCGACGCCTCACGGTCGTGCTGCTTGGCGTTCAGGACCTCGTGCTGCACACCGCGCTTGGAGAGCTGCTGGGAGAGGTACTCGGATTTCTCGACCGAGGTGGTGCCGACCAGGATCGGCTGGCCCTTCTCGTGCTTCTCCGCGATGTCGTCGACGACCGCGGCGAACTTCGCGACCTCGGTGCGGAAGATCAGGTCGGACTGGTCGGCGCGGATCATCGGCTTGTTCGTGGGGATCGGGACGACGCCCAGCTTGTAGATCTGCTGGAACTCGGCGGCCTCGGTCATCGCCGTACCGGTCATGCCGGAAAGCTTCTCGTACAGACGGAAGAAGTTCTGCAGGGTGATCGTGGCGAGGGTCTGGTTCTCGTCCTTGATGTCCACCCCTTCCTTCGCCTCGATGGCCTGGTGCATGCCCTCGTTGTAACGGCGGCCGGCGAGCATACGGCCGGTGTGCTCATCGACGATCATGACTTCGCCGTCGATGACGACGTAGTCCTTGTCGTTCTTGAAGAGCTCCTTAGCCTTGATCGCGTTGTTGAGGTACCCGACGAGCGGGGTGTTCACCGACTCGTACAGATTCTCGATACCGAGCCAGTCCTCGACCTTCGCAACTCCGGACTCATGGATGGCGACGGTCCGCTTCTTCTCGTCGACCTCGTAGTCGCCGGTCTCCTCGATGCCCTTGAGCGTGTCGCCCGCCTCGCCCCTTGTGAGCCGGGTGACCAGCTTGGCGAAGTCGCCGTACCACTTGGTGGCCTGGTCTGCGGGGCCGGAGATGATCAGCGGCGTACGGGCCTCGTCGACCAGGATCGAGTCGACCTCGTCGACGATGGCGAAGTTGTGACCGCGCTGGACGAGCTCGTCCTTGGACCACGCCATGTTGTCGCGCAGGTAGTCGAAACCGAACTCGTTGTTCGTGCCGTACGTGATGTCGCGGGCGTACTGCTCGCGGCGCTGGGCGGGCGTCATGTTGGCCACGATGCAGCCGACCGTCAGGCCGAGGAACTTGTGGACCCGGCCCATCAGCTCGGAGTCACGCTCGGCGAGGTAGTCGTTGACCGTGATGAGGTGGACGCCCTTGCCGGAGAGCCCGTTGAGATACGCGGGCAGGGTGCCGACGAGGGTCTTGCCCTCACCGGTCTTCATCTCGGCCACATAGCCGAGGTGCAGGGCGGCTCCGCCCATCACCTGTACGTCGTAGTGGCGCTGTCCCAGGACGCGCTTCGCGGCCTCACGGACGGTCGCGAACGCTTCGGGAAGCAGGTCGTCCAGGCTCTCGCCGTCCGCGTACCGTTCCTTGTACTCGTCGGTGAGCGCCCGCAGCTCGGCGTCGGAGAGGTTGACGAAGTCCTCTTCGATGGAGCTGACCTGGTCCGCGATGCGGTGCAGTTTGCGCAGGATCTTGCCTTCGCCTGCACGCATGAGCTTGTTGAAGACGGACACTGAGGCTGGTCTCCTTGCCGGTCGGGCCTGGCACTGGTCGTGATAATGGACTCTGGCGCGGGCACGGCAGGTGGCCCCACCGCAACGGCCATCGTAAGCGAGGACGCCGCCGCGTCGGGAGGGCTCCAGTCGCGATTAGCCCGCCGCGTCCCCCAGAACAACGGCCGGAAGGCGCGGAAGGTGCCGGGAAGCCCCAAAAAGTACTCGCGTCCCGGCCACCGCATCACCACAATCCGCACATGGAGCCCCTCACCCTCACCACCGAACGCCTGGTCCTGCGGCCCTTCGGACCACAGGACGCGGAGGCCGCGTACGCCGCCTGCCAGGACCCGGGCATCCAGCGCTGGACGACCGTGCCTTCCCCGTACGGCCGCGAGGACGCGGAATTCTTCACCGGGACGCTGTGCCCGGCGGGCTGGCGGGACGACTCGGCGTACAACTTCGCGGTGGTCCTGCGGGACGGCGCGGTGCTCGTCGGCGCCCTCGGCATATCCCGCCGCCTGCCGGGGACGTACGAGGTGGGGTACTGGACCGCGAGAGAGCACCGCGGGCGCGGATACGCGACGGAGGCGGTCACGGAAGCGGCCCGCTGGGCGTTCCGCTCGCTCGGCGCCGGCCGGCTGGAGTGGCGGGCCGAGATCGGAAACGGGCCCTCCCGGGCGGTGGCGCTGCGGGCCGGCTTCCGGATGGAGGGCGAGCAGCGCTCGGGGGTCCTCCACAAGGGGGTGCGGCGTGACGCCTGGACCGCCGCGCTGCTGCCGAGCGACCTGGGACTGCCGGGCACCCACCCGTATCTGCCCGCGGGCCGGGCGGGGGGCCGCGCTGTCAGTACGGCCCCCTAGTCTTCGGGGTATGACGCCTGTGCCGCCTCCGGTCCTCGAACTCTCCGCCGACCAGGCCCGCCGGATCGCCCTGCGCGCCCAGGGACTCCTGGGCGCCCCGGACCGCCGGGGCGGGGTGCCGGGGGTGCTGCGGCATCTGGGGGCCGTCCAGCTCGACACCATCTCGGTCCTGGCCCGGTCGCACGAGCTCGTGCCGTACGCGCGGCTCGGCGCGGTCGGCCGCCGTGCGGTCGACGACGCGTACTGGTCGGGAGACCGCACCTTCGAGTACTGGTCGCACGCCGCGTGCGTCCTGCCGGTCGAGGAGTGGCCGCATTTCGCTTTCCGCCGCCGCGCCTACCGCTCCCGGCCGCACTGGCACCACGACCTGCCCGACGGGGCGTACGACACCGTGATCAAGCAGCTCCGCGCCGAGGGGCCGCTGACGGCGACGGAGCTCGGCGGCGCGAAGAACGGCGGGGAGTGGTGGGACTGGTCGGCGTCGAAGGTCGCCGTGGAGCGTGCCCTGATGTACGGCGAGGTGGTCTGCACGCGGCGGCGCGGCTGGAAGCGGGTCTACGACCTCGCCGAACGCGCCATCCCGGATGCCCTGCTCCACGACGGCCTGGACGACGCGGAGTGCGTGCGCCGACTGGTGGCGCTGGCGGGGCGGGCGCTGGGCGTCGGCACACGGACGGACATCGCGGACTACCACCGGCTCAGGGCCGAGGAGTTCGACGCGGTGGTGGCCGATTCGGGCCTCGTCCCGGTGCGGGTGGAGGGCTGGGCGAAACCGGCCTGGGCGGACCCGAGGGCGCTGGAGTCGGAGCCGCGCGGACGGCACCGGACGACGCTGCTGTCGCCGTTCGACTCGCTCGTCTGGGAACGGGCCCGTACGAAGCGGATCTTCGGCTTCACACACCGCCTGGAGGCGTACGTCCCCAAGGCCAAGCGGATACACGGCTACTTCGCGATGCCGCTGCTGGCGGGCGGCAGACTGCTGGGCCGGGTCGATCCGGCGCGTGAGGGCACCACCCTGGTCGCCCGGCAGGTGTCCCTCGCGGGCCGCAGGGCGGTGGCGCCCATGGCCGGGGCGCTGCTGGAAGCGGCGTCCTGGGTCGGCTGTACGGACATCCGTGTGGAGCGGGTCGACACCCCGGAGCTGCGCGGACCGGTCATGGCGGAGATAGCCCGCATCATGGCCTGAGCGGTGGGCGTTGCGTCACCCGGGGGCGGTCGCGGGCCCGGTCACCTGATCTCCAGGATCTTCTCCCGCATGGCATAGACCACGGCTTCCATCCGGGAGTGCAACTGCAGCTTCTCCAGAATATTGCGGACGTGGTTCTTCACGGTGTTCTCGGAAATGAACAACTCCTTGGCGATATCACGGTTGTTCATACCCGTCGCCACGAGTTTGAGAACCTCCAGTTCACGCTCGGTGAGCCGCGGCGCCGGTACGAGCCGGCGCTCATCGGTGCGCTGGATCATCGACTTGAACTCGGTGAGCAGTTTGGACGCCATCGACGGGCTGATCTGCGACTGGCCGTCGGCCACCGCGCGAATTGCCGTGGCCACCTCGTCGGTTGAGATCTCCTTGAGGAGATAACCGGTGGCACCCGCTTTGATCGCGTCGTAGAGGTCCGCCTCCTCGTCGCTGATCGTCAGCATGATGATCTTCGCGCTGGGGGCCACCTCCTTGATGGACGTGCATGCCTCGATGCCGCCGCGCTTGGGCATCCGTACATCCATCAGCACGATGTCGGGCAGCAGGTCCGCCGCCTTGTCGACCGCCTCGGCCCCGTCACCGGCCTCACCGACGACCTGGATGTCCTCCTCCTGCGCGAGGACGATCTCGAGTCCCCGGCGGAAGAGCGCGTGGTCGTCGACCACCAGGACCCTGATCGGCTCCTCGTGGTACTCGCTGTCCGCCTCCGCTCCGGTATCGGCACCGGTGTCGCCGGTCTGGCCCGTAGCGTGCACGGGCCCGAAGGTGTCCGCCATCGTTCCTCCCCCTGAAGGCCGCGGCCTGATGGCACAGGCTGTCCGCCAACAGCTGCTCGCCGAGCACCCATTGGCCTGGGACGTCATGATTCCATGCCGGGACACCGGAGTGGTGATCCTGTTCGTCGCACAAGGGTGCCCCCGGAGCGGGGGTGCGCTCCAGGGGCACCGCGAAGAGGGACGTCAGGCGCCGAGAGCGCCGCCCGCGCCGCCTGCCTGGTCAGAGGCCAGCGGGTCGGTCCTCAGGTGGATGACACCGTAGTCGTAGGCATGCCGCCGGTAGACGACACTGGGCTCCTTGGTCTCCGAGTCGACGAACAGGTAGAAGTCGTGCCCGACCAGCTCCATCTCGTAGAGCGCCTGGTCGAGCGTCATGGGTGCGGCGACGTGTGTCTTCTCACGCATCACCAGCGGTCCCTCGCCCTGGACTTCGAGCGAACCCATCCTGGTAGTGGGTACGGGCGGCGGCGTCTCCTCGCCCGCGAGCTCGCCCTCCCCGTTGAACGAAGCGGCGCCCGGCACTGCCTCGACCACTTCGGCGGCCGACAGCCGGCCGTTGCCGCGGCGGCTGTAGCGCTTGTCGTGCTGCTTGCGCAGCCGCGCCTCCAGCTTGCCGGTGGCCAGGTCCAGTGCCGCGTACGGGTCACCTGCTGCCGCTTCGGCCCGGATGACCGGCCCGCGCGAGCGGAGCGTGATCTCCACCCGGTCGGAACGGTCGGCCTGACGGGGGTTGGGCTCCTTGGACACCTCGACGTCGAGGCTGATCACCTTGCCGTCGAACTTCTGAATCTTGTCCAGCTTCAGCTTCTCGGCCACGTGCTTGCGGAACCGCTCGGGCACCTCGGTCTTGCGGCCCTTGACGACGATGTCCACGCAGAACTCCGTTCCCGGATCGCCCCGCTCGGAGGCGGAGCATCTCCCTTTCGCACCAGGCCCCGGTGATCGCCGGAGCCTCGGACTCGGTGACTTTCACCTCCTCCTCCCCCGTCGGCGAGGTATCCACCCCACCGAATTTCCGCCTCCTGACTACCGGTGAGTTGCATGCCCGAAACGTGGTGGTGCACTGCTGGAGGTTCGGCATTCACCGTTCCTCACAACCGAACATAGCCTGCTCACCCGGATGTCGGCACCCGCTACTCACGCGTACCTCCGATCAGGTTGCTTTTCTTCCTCACCACCTGCACCGATGCAAGTTTTCCGTCAGTTCCGGTTTATTTGGAAAGCAAAGGGAGAGGCGGCCACGACCGCGGCCCGTACGGCCCGCCCCGCAGAGGTGTCCGGCCCCGTCCCGGTCCGGACCGCACAGGCGGCCCGGACCGCACGGGCGGCCTCGGCCAGGGTCGCGCCCGTCGTCATCAGGTCGTCCACCAGCACGACCGCGCCGCCCCGGAGCAGC
>DATCWZ010000081.1:0-4657 GCA_036566065.1 Streptomyces sp.
GGCCGTGTCCGCCGTGCTCGCCGGGCCCGCTGTGTCGGCCGTGTCCCCGGTGTCCCCCGTACCGGCAGCGCTCGCCGTACCGCCGGTGTCTGCTGTGTCAGCCGGGTCCGGGCCGGTGCTGCCGTCACTACCAGCCGGGTCCGCGGCCTCCGCGCGGGCGGGCGGCCCGCCATACGCGGCGCTCTGCCCGCCTTCGGGCAGCGATGACGCCTGCGCCTCGCGGGGCTCGGCCGAGGGGTCCGGGGTTTCCCCGCGGGGAAGCGCAGTCACAGCGTGCTCCAGTCCTGGTCCGGATAGCGGTGCACGGGCGCCGACACATCGTCGAGCGCCTGGCAGATCTCGTCAGGAAGAGTAAGCGCCTCCACTGACAACGCCTCAGTGAGCTGCCGCGCGTTGCGCGCCCCGACGATCGGCGCCACCACCCCCGGCCGGTCCCGCACCCAGGCGAGCGCCACCTGCAGGGGCGTCGTGGCGAGCCCGTCCGCCGCCGTCACCACCGCGTCCACGATCCGGCTCGCCGGCTCGTCGAGGTACGGCTCCACGAACGGCGCCAAATGCTCCGATCCGCCACGCGAGTCGGCCGGTGTGCCCCTGCGGTACTTGCCTGTCAGCACCCCGCGCCCCAGCGGGGACGACGGCAGCAGTCCCACCCCCAGGTCGAGCGCGGCCGGCAGCACTTCGCGCTCCACCCCGCGCTGCAGCAGCGAGTACTCCATCTGCGTACTCGCCAGCCGGGTCCGCACCCCCGGGGCCGTGATCTGCCAGGTGGCCGCCTTGGCCAACTGCCAGCCGCAGAAGTTCGACACCCCCGCGTATCTGACCCGCCCCGAGGCCACAGCGAGGTCCAGGGCCTGCAAGGTCTCCTCAAGCGGCGTCACCGGGTCGAAGGCATGGACCTGCCACAGATCCACGTAATCCGTTCCCAGCCGTTCCAGTGAGGCGTCGAGCGCCGCCAGGAGATGGCCGCGTGAGCCGTCGAAGCGGCGGCTGGGGTCGGGCACGCTGCCCGCCTTGGTCGCGATGACCAGATCCTCCCGCGGCACCAGGCCGTCGATGAACCGCCCGAGCAGATATTCGGCCTCCCCGCCGCCGTACACATCAGCGGTGTCCACCAGCGTGCCACCGGCGTCCCAGAAGACCTTCAACTGGTCGGCGGCGTCGTGCTCGTCGGTGTCCCGGCCCCAGGTGAGGGTGCCGAGCCCGATCCTGGACACTCGAAGGCCCGTACGGCCGAGATGCCTCTGCTCCATGGCCGCGAGATTACTGTCCATGGCCCCAACGGGTGGAAGCCTGTGGACAACCTGCCCGCCTGCCACATCCCGTCCGGGCGCGCTAGAGTCGCCGCCACAGAGACGTTACTGACCAGTATGGGGAGCGCTTATGCGGCTCGGCATCAATCTCGGCTACTGGGGCGCCGGCATGGACGGCGACAATCTCGCCGTGGCCCAGGAGGCCGACCGGCTCGGCTACGACGTGTGCTGGGCGGCCGAGGCCTACGGCTCCGACGTGCCGACCGTCCTGGCCTGGGTCGCGGCACAGACCGAGTCCATCGACGTCGGCTCGGCGATCATGCAGATCCCGGCCCGCCAGCCCGCCATGACGGCCATGACGGCGGCCACCCTCGACTCGCTCTCCGGCGGCCGCTTCCGGCTCGGGCTCGGGGTCTCGGGGCCGCAGGTCTCCGAGGGCTGGTACGGCGTCAAGTTCGACAAGCCGCTCGCGCGTACCCGTGAGTACGTCGAGATCGTGCGCAAGGCGATGACCCGCGAGCGCCTCTCCTACCAGGGCGCGCACTGGACGCTGCCGCTGCCCGACGGCCCGGGCAAGCCCATCAAGCTCACCGTCCACCCGCAGCGCGAGCACATCCCGCTCTACATCGCCGCGATCGGCCCGAAGAACCTGGAGCAGACCGGCGAGATCGCCGACGGCGCCCTGCTGATCTTCCCGTCCGCCGATCATCTGGAGGAGACCGCGGTCAGCCATCTGCGGGCCGGCCGCGAGAAGGCCGGGAAGACCATGGACGGCTTCGACGTCTGCCCCACTCTGCCGCTCGCCACCGGTGACGACATCACGGGCCTGGCCGACATGTTCCGTCCGTACACCGCGCTGTACGTCGGCGGCATGGGCAGCCGCAAGCAGAACTTCTACAACAGACTCGCCCAGCGCATGGGCTACGAGAAGGAGGCGGCCGAGATCCAGGACAAGTACCTGGCGGGCGACAAGACCGGCGCCGCCGCCGCCGTACCGCACAAGCTCATCGACGAGACCACCCTGCTCGGCCCGGTGGAGCGGATCGCCGACCGGATGCAGGCGTACGCCGCCGCCGGTGTCACCACCCTGACCCTGGCCCCCGCCGGCTTCACACTCGACGAGCGGATCGCGGCCCTCCGCGCGGGCACGGACGCCCTGGAACGCTCCGGCCTCGCCGCGTAACTCCGCCCGCCCGGACAGAGGACAGCACTACGGCCGTGGTGGGGGCTCGGGTGGTCTTCCCCGCCACGGCCGTCACAGGGAACAACGCGCCGCACACCGGACGGTTACGCGACAACCGCCGATCGGGTGGTCGGCCGGACCCCCTTGCGGACCACTCGTGTTGCCTGCCGCTCCGTACGGCATTTGACTCGTGCTCGGCGGACACCGGCACGGAAGGTGACACTGATGCTCTCGGCGAAAAGTCTGTTCCAGGAGATCCTCGACGACGATGATTCCTTTCGGCTCTTCTGCTCGATCGCGGCAGGCGGTGAGTCCCAGGGCGGCTGGGAGAACGGCCGTATCGCCGCCCTCGTACCGCACCGGCTGCGCGACCTCGCGCCCAGGATCGCGCGGCACGGCGCCGACGAGGACAAGCACGGCCGGATCTTCAACGCACTGCTGAAGAAGCGCGGCCTCAGCGCGGAGCCCGTGCCGTACGACACCGACTACACGCTCCTGCTCGAACGGCAGGGCACCGGTCTCTCCCACGCCCGGCTGAACCGCGACGAGCCCCTCACCGAGCGCGACATCATCACCTATCTGGCGCACAGCAGGGTCACCGAACAGCGGGCCTCCGAGCAGATGAAGCTGCTCTGCAAGCACTTCGCCGACCACCCCGACATCGGCCGCGCGGTGAGGATGATCTCGAACGACGAGGACAACCACCTCGCCTACTGCCACGAGGAACTCCTCCGCCTCGCCCGGGCGGGACACGGCAGGACGATCCACACGGTCCTGCGGGAGTGCGCGCTGTCCGAGATCCGGGTGTACCGCGATGTCAGCCTCGCCGTCATGGACCGCATGGGCGTCATCCTGCGCTGGTCACCGCTCAGGGCCGCCGTGCTCAGGGCGGGCATCCACGCGATGTACGTCTACGAGCGGCTGGCCGGCTGGCACCGCATGGTGCGCCTCGAACAGCCCGCACGGCGCGACGCGCTGGGCGGCCCGGCGACACCGGAGCCCGAGTACGCCTGAACGGGGAGCGGGCGGCCGCTCAGAGCCAGTTGCGGCGCTTGAACAGGCGGTACAGGCCGAGCACCGCACAGCCCATCAGCCCGATCACCAGCGGATACGTCCACACCCAGTGCAGCTCGGGCATGTGGTCGAAGTTCATCCCGTAGATCCCCGCCACCATGGTCGGTACGGCGGCCATGGCGGCCCACGCCGAGATCTTGCGCATGTCGTCGTTCTGCCGCACACCCATCTGCGCCAAATGCGCGGACAGAATGTCCGAGAGCAGCCGGTCGAGCACCTCCACCTGCTCGTTGGCCCGGGTCAGATGGTCGCTGACGTCCCGGAAGAACGGCTGGGACTGCGCGTCGACGAACGGCACACCCGCGCTCGCCAGCCGGGACATCGGCGCGCTCAGCGGCCCGGTGGCCCGGCGGAACTCCAGCACCTGCCGCTTGAAGGTATAGATGCGCGCCGCCGTGTTCTTCGAATCGCCGCCGGTCGGCGCGAACACCTGCGCCTCCAGCTCCTCCAGGTCGATCTGGAGCTCCGCGGCGACCTCGATGTAGTGGTCGACGGTCGCGTCGCTGACCGCGTACAGCACGGCGGTCGGCCCGTGCTTGAGCACCTCCGGTTCGGCCTCAAGACGGCGTCGTACGGCCGCGAGAGGCGCGCCCTCGCCGTGCCGGACCGTCACGACGAACGAATCGCCTATGAAGACCATCAGTTCGTCGCTGGTCACCGTGTCGGTCCGGTGCTCGTACACCACCGGCTTGACGACCGCGAACAGCGAGTCGTCGTAGATCTCCAGCTTGGGCCGCTGATGCGCCCTCAGCGCGTCCTCGACGGCCAGCGGATGCAGGCCGAACTCGCTGCTGACGAGGCTGAACTCCTTCGGCGTGGGCTCATGCAGTCCGATCCAGAGGAACGCGTCCCCGGAGGCCCGCGCCTCTTCGAGCGCGTCGGAGAGGTCTTCGGGGCCTTCTGTCCGGCGCCCGTCCCGGTAGATGGCACAGTCCACGATCACGCGCGCATTCTTCCCTGTCGCCGGTTTCTCCGCACCTCCGCCGTGCGCTCTACTCTGGCGGGTATGCCCACGCTGATCCTTGTACGCCACGGACGCTCCACCGCGAACACGTCCGGGGTGCTCGCCGGCCGTACCCCCGGCGTCTCCCTCGACGAGCGCGGAGCCGGGCAGGCCGCCGCCCTGCCCGCGCGGCTGGCCGCGCTGCCC
>DATCWZ010000068.1:0-4398 GCA_036566065.1 Streptomyces sp.
TCGGGAGGGGAGGAAGCCGGGTTGCTGCGGGACCGCTCGCGGGACCGCAGCACCCGGGTCCACCCTGTCCGGTCCCGTCCTCTCCGAAACGGAGACGGCGTGCGGCGACCGTGAGTCCGGCGTGCCGCGCCCCGTACCACGTAAGGCCGCCGTCCAGCCGGTCGCCGTCCACCCTCGCTTCACTTCGGGGCGATCGAGGACTCTTCGCCGCGAAGTTCTCCCAGGCGCCCCTCATGCGGAGTTTTCCCGGTACGAAGATCACGAACGCCTCGAACCAGTAGGAGGGACAGGGCATGCTGGGTCGCGTGGCATATCTACCTCTGCAGCCCCAACGCCCCGTGGCGGACGGCCATATGGTGGTTTGTGGCGACGACACCCTCGCGCGACGGCTCGCCGTCGAACTGCGCTATGTGTACGGGGAGCGGGTCACCCTGGTGCTCCCGCCGGGGGGTGCGGCGAACCGCTCGGAACCGGCGCTGACCCCGCTCGACCGGGCGGCGGCCCTGTTCGGCCGGATGGCGGCGGCGATGAACCGCAACGCCGTCGCGAACGGCGGCAGTGACGACACCATCTCGGGGGTCGAGGCCGTACGCATCATGGAGGCGGCCGAGCCCTCGGACTATGCGCTCGAAGCGGCGGGCGTCGACCGTGCCGCCGCCCTCGCGCTCGTCTACGACGACGACGAGCGCAACATCCGGGCCGCGCTGACCGCCCGCCGGCTCAACCCGCGACTGCGCCTGGTGATCCGGCTGTACAACCGCAAGCTCGGCCAGCACCTGGAGACCCTGCTCGACCAGGCAGCGGCGGTGTCCATGCCCGGCCTCGACGTGGCCGCCCTGGACTCCTCCACCACCGTCCTGTCCGACGCGGACACCGCGGCGCCCGCCCTCGCCGCCAGCGCGGTGACCGGCAGCAGCAAGGTCATCCAGGCCGAGGGGCTGCTCCTGCGGGCCGTGGAGCGCACCCCGCCCCGGCAGGGCGAGGTCGCCGACCCGGGCCTGTGCACCCTCGCCCTGCTCTCCTCCACCACACATGACCCGGCGGGCGTAGAGGGCTCCGACAGCAGCGGCGACGAGGGGCCCCGGCTGCTGCCCGACCCGGCGACGGTGGCCGCCGCGACCGGACGCCGCACCGTCGTACTGGAAGCGATCACCCACGCCGGGTCGGACCACCCCACCGCCACCCGCATGGGAGGCATGGCCGCGCCCCTCAGCCAGGTCTTCTCCCGGCGGCTGCGCTGGTCGGCCGCCGGCGTCGCGGCGGCCGTGTTCGGCCTGGCCGTCGCAGCGGTCCTGACCACCGGCGCCAACCCGCTGCACGCCGTCTACCTGACGCTGCTCGACCTGCTCGCGATGGGTGACCCGGCGGTCGAACCGGGCGACCCGGCGTCCCGCCAGATCATCCAGTTGCTGTCGGGTGTGGCGGGGCTGCTTCTGCTGCCCCTGCTGGTCGCCGCCGTGCTGGAGGCGTTCGGCTCGCTGCGGAACGGATCGTCCCTGCGCCGACCGCCACGCGGCTTGTCCGGGCACGTGGTCCTGCTGGGCCTCGGCAAAATCGGTACGCGAGTGCTGGTGCGCCTGCGCGAACTGGACATCCCCGTGGTCGTCGTCGAGGAGGACCCGGAGGCGCGCGGCGTTCCGCTGGCCCGCAGCATGCGCGTACCGACGATCATCGGCGATGTCACCCAGGAGGGCGTCCTGGAGGCGGCCAAGATCCGCCGCTCGCGCGCGCTGCTCGCCCTGACCAGTTCCGATACGACGAACCTGGAGGCGGCGCTGCACGCGCGCTCGCTGAAGCCGGACCTCCGGGTGGTGCTGCGGCTGTATGACGACGAGTTCGCCACCGCCGTGTACCGCACCCTGCGTACCGCCCATCCGCAGGCGCTGACCCGGTCGCGTTCTGTTTCGCATCTGGCCGCGCCGTCGTTCGCGGTGGCGATGATGGGGCGGCAGATCCTGGGCGCGGTGCCGGTGGAGCGCAAGGTCCTGCTGTTCGCCGCGCTGAATGTGGCGGGGCATCCCCAACTGGAGGGGCGCACGGTCGAGCAGGCGTTCAGCCCCGGGGCGTGGCGGGTGCTGGCCATGGACCTCACGCCGCCCGCCCACCGGCGCCCCGATCTGGCGGCGGACCCGGAGTACGACGCGCGGGGCGCGGAGCAGCAGCCGTCGGGGCTGCGGTGGGGGCTGGACCCGGGCTATGTGCTGCGGGCCGACGACCGGGTGGTGATCGCGGCGACACGGCGTGGGCTCGCGGAGCTGATGGGGCGGCAGCGCACGATGACGGGACGCTGAACGGGGGGCCTGGCCGGGCCCGCTCGGGGCCGGAGTCAACCCTTTGCCGTATCCGCGGACGGCAGTTACGGTCACGCCGCACCAGCCTCGCCGCCCGGGCGGCACTCCGGACGGAGAGACCTTGTCCCTGCGCATCACCGCACTGACCGACCTCAATCGCACCCCCTCCGCCCACCGCAAGGCGTGGCTCGCCTCCGACGCTTCGGGCATCCCCGTCGGCTCGGCGTTCCTGCGCCTGTTCACCCGTACCGGGCAGGACCATCTCGCCGAACTCGACCTGTGCGTCCACCCGGCCGAGCGGCGGCGGCACACCGGCTCCCGGCTGCTGGAAGCCGCCGTGGCCGCCGCGCGCGAGGACGCCCGGCGCAGTGTCATCGCCCAGGCCGACGCCGGGTCCCCCGGTGACATGTTCCTGCTGGCCCGGGGTTTCCGCAGGGTCCTGACCCTGACGTACGCCCGGCTGCCGCTGACCGGGACGTCGCTCACGGACCTGGCCGGGATCGTGGACCTGCCCCATCCCGGCTACCGGCTGGTGTCCTGGGACGGTACGGTCCCCGACGCGCTCGCCGGTACGTTCGTGGCCTCGCGCCGCGCCATGGACGACATGCCGATGGGCGCCATCGACTACGGCACCGTGACCTGGGACCTGGAGCGGATGCTGGCCGCCGCCGAGGTCATCGAGAAGCGGGGCGACCTGCTGCACACCGTCGCCGCCGTCGACGCATCGGACGGCTCGATCGCCGGGTTCACCGAATTGGTCGTACCGGGCGACGGCACGGGCGACGCCCAGCACTACGGCACCGGTGTCCTGCCCGAGCACCGCGGACACGGCCTCGGCCACTGGATGAAGGCAGCCTCGATCCTGCGGGCCCGCGAACGCCACCCGGAACTCGCAGGGCTGCTCACTGACACCGCCGACAGCAATCCGTACATGAGGCGAATCAACGACGCGCTCGGCTACACCCCGACCCGTACGACGTACGAGTACCAGTTCGACATCACCCGGGGGTGAGGGCGACCGCGCGGCCGGGCGGCCAGGGCGCGGATGGAATAGGAGAGAGGGGTGGCCCGTTCTAGGGTGTAATTCGTAGTTCAACGTTCAACCATCTGGAGGGCGGGCGCCATGCAGTTCGGGATCTTCACCGTCGGTGACGTCACGACCGACCCGACGACCGGCACCACGCCGAGCGAGCACGAACGGATCAAGTCGACGGTCGCGATCGCGCTCAAGGCCGAGGAAGTGGGCCTCGATGTCTTCGCGACCGGTGAACACCACAACCCGCCGTTCGTGCCGTCCTCGCCCACGACAACCCTCGGGTACATCGCCGCTCGCACCGAAAAACTGATCCTCTCGACGTCCACCACGCTGATCACCACCAACGACCCGGTGAAGATCGCCGAGGACTACGCCACGCTCCAGCACCTGACGGACGGCCGGATCGACCTGATGATGGGGCGCGGGAACACCGGTCCCGTCTATCCCTGGTTCGGCAAGGACATCCGCCAGGGCATCCCGCTGGCGATCGAGAACTACGCCCTGCTGCACAAGCTGTGGCGTGAGGACGTCGTCGACTGGGAAGGCACGTTCCGTACGCCGCTGCAGTCCTTCACCGCGACCCCGCGCCCGCTGGACGGCATCCCGCCGTTCGTCTGGCACGGCTCCATCCGCTCCCCGGAGATCGCCGAGCAGGCCGCGTACTACGGCGACGGCTTCTTCCACAACAACATCTTCTGGCCCATGGAGCACACCAAGAAGATGGTGGACCTCTATCGGCGCCGCTTCGCCCACTACGGGCACGGCACCGCCGAGCAGGCCATCGTGGGGCTCGGCGGCCAGGTGTTCATGCGGAAGAACTCGCAGGACGCGGTACGCGAGTTCCGGCCGTACTTCGACAACGCGCCGGTCTACGGCCATGGGCCGTCCATGGAGGAGTTCACCGAGCAGACCCCGCTGACCGTCGGCTCCCCGCAGGAGGTCATCGAACGGACGCTGTCGTTCCGGGAGTCCGTGGGCGACTACCAGCGCCAGTTGTTCCTGATGGACCACGCCGGGCTGCCGCTGAAGACCGTGCTCGAGCAGCTGGATATCCTGGGCGAGGAGGTCGTG
>DATCWZ010000066.1:0-2672 GCA_036566065.1 Streptomyces sp.
GCCCGGCCGGTACCGACCCGTACGCCACGGGCCGGCCCGCCGTCGCGCTGTGCGGGGTGCTCGCGACCGCTCAGCTCCCCGCCGATCCCGGTTCGCTCCCGGGAGCCTGACGCCACTGGGTCCCGTCCGGCCCGCTCTTGGCCGACGCCCCGCCGCCGTTCGCAGCGCCGCCGGTGAACTTGTCCCGGAGCCTGCCGCCCAGGTCCCCCGCGCCACCGGCTATGTCACCGACGAGCTTCATCAGCGGGTCCTTGCTGGTACGCACCGTGTCCGCGTAATGCGCCGCCGACTCCCGGAGGGAGTCCGCCACCGAGGCGTCCTTGTCCTCGTCGCGCCGCGGATAGTGGCCGTCCATGATCCGTTGGTAGTCGCGGCTCTCCGACCACTTCTTCAGCTCGGCGGCCCGCACCGTCGTGAACGGGTGCGTCCGGGGCAGCACATTGAGGATCTTGAGCACCGAATCCCGCAGATCGCCGCCCTTCTCGTACTCCTCGGCCTGCGCCAGGAAGGCGTCCACATTCATCTCATGCAGGTGGTCGCCGCCCGCCACCTTCATCAGGCCGCGCATCGACGCCCGCACATCCTGGCCCACCAGCAGCCCGGCGCGGTCCGCCGACAGCTCCGACTTGCGGAACCACTCACGCAGCGCCGTCACGATCGCCGTGATCGCGACGTTCCCGAGCGGAATCCAGGCGATCTTCAGCGCGAGACTGGTGAGGAAGAGCAGTATCGTCCGGTACACCGAGTGACCGGAGAGGGCATGGCCCACCTCGTGGCCCACGACCGCCCGCATCTCCTCCTCGTCCAGCAGCTCCACCAGACCCGTCGACAGTACGATGATCGGCTCGTCGAGCCCGATGCACATGGCGTTGGGCCGCGGGTCCTGAGTGACGTACATCGAGGGGACCTTCGTCAGGTCCAGGATGTAACAGGCGTCGCGCAGCATGTCGTTGAGGTGGACGAACTGGGCGTCGCTCACCCGTACGGAATCGGACAGGAACAGCAGCCGCAGACTGCGCTCCGGAAGCAGCGCGCTCAGCGCCTTGAACACCGTGTCGAAACCGGCCAGCCTGCGCAGGGCCACCAGGGCCGAGCGGTCCGTCGGGTGTTCGTACGCCCGGGACGAGATGCCCGGGAAGCGCTTGCGCCGCCTGCCCGGCAGGCTCTCGTGGCTGTCATCTGTCATGGAATGCCCCCTGTTCGTACACGACGTGTCTCGTCCCCCTGGCACGGCCAGAGTATGTGCTGGGGCTACGGTGTGCGGGGGGCTGTGGACAACTGTGAGGAGCACCCTGAATGACGTACGCCGCCGCACTGCTCGCCGCCGCGTCCGAGGAGCGGGGACCGGGCAACACCCTCCGAATCGTCCTGCTCGGTTCGATTGTCGGAGCCGCGCTGCTCGCATGGTTCCTGCTGCGCGGATACGGCAAGGACGACGACAACCACTGAGTCGGCGTGAGGGTGCCAGGGGCGCCCGCATACGATGTGCGCGACATCTCCCTCCGACACACGAGCGATAGGTCCTGCCGAAGATGAGCCTCACGAGCACCGCGCACCAGCTTGCCACTCTTGCCTCCGAGGGCGGTGGCAGCCACGAAAGCCTCAGCCCCTACGTGACCGGTGGCGGTGCGTTTGTCGTACTGATGCTGCTTCTCCTGATCACGACCCGCTTCAACCGCGACCGCTGAGGCGGAGACGAACAGCCGTGCCAGTAGGGTCTGCACGCATGGGAGAGCAGGAAGTGCCTACAGGCCGCGGCCCTCGCCGTCTCGGCGTGATGGGCGGCACATTCGATCCGATCCATCATGGACACCTGGTGGCGGCCAGTGAAGTGGCCGCCCATTTCCATCTCGACGAGGTCGTCTTCGTCCCGACCGGGCAGCCGTGGCAGAAGAGCCACAAGGAGGTCTCCCCGGCCGAGGACCGTTATCTGATGACGGTCATCGCCACCGCGTCCAACCCGCAGTTCTCGGTCAGCCGCAGCGACATCGACCGCGGCGGCCCGACGTACACGATCGATACACTGCGGGACCTGCGCGCGGTCAACGGCGACGCGGACCTCTTCTTCATCACCGGCGCGGACGCGCTGGCCCAGATCCTCACCTGGCGCAACGCGGAGGAACTGTTCTCCCTCGCCCACTTCATCGGAGTGACCCGGCCGGGTCATCTGCTGACCGACGACGGGCTGCCCAAGGGCGGTGTCTCCCTGGTGGAGGTGCCCGCACTGGCCATCTCGTCCTCAGACTGCCGTGCGAGGGTCGCGCAAGGGGATCCGGTCTGGTACCTGGTGCCCGACGGTGTGGTCCGCTACATCGACAAGCGCCAGTTGTACCGCGGCGAATGAGCCACGGAGAGGGGCACCGGTGAACGACCGACAGAATCCGTACGACCCGTATTACCCGCAGCAGCCGCAGATCATCGGCTACGACGCGTACGGGCAGCCGGTGTATCAGCAGCCCGAGCAGCAGCAGTACGACCCGTACGCACAGCAGCCGCAGCAGGGACAGGGGTACGCGTACGACCCGTACGGCCAGGCGCAGCAGCAGCCCCAGCAGTACGGCGCCTACGCGCCTGAGCAGAACCAGCCGCAGCAGGGGTACGGATACGGCGGCGACGGCGGATACGGCACCTATGGCTACGACAGCACCCCGCAGCCGCAGGCACCGGCACCG
>DATCWZ010000048.1:0-5511 GCA_036566065.1 Streptomyces sp.
CTCCGCACGCGGCCGTCCCGGCCGCACCCCGAGCGCGGTCAGGACCGCGGCGGCCTTGGCGTGGGTCTCGGCGACCTCGCTTTCCGGGTCCGAGTGGCGTACGAGCGTCGCCCCGACCGGCACCCGCAGCGTGCCGCCGGCCGAGATGTCGGCGGTACGGATCAGGATCGGCGAGTCCAGGCTCTGCGCGCCACCTGGCTCCCGGCGCAGCAGGGCCAGGGCCCCGGCGTAGTAGCCGCGCCCCCCGTCCTCGTACCGCTCGATCACCCGGCACGCGTTCTGCACGGGGGAGCCGGTGACGGTGGCCGCGAACATGGTCTCCTTCAGAACCTCGCGCACATCGAGCGTCGAGAGGCCGCGCAGCTCGTACTCCGTGTGCGCGAGGTGGGCCATCTCCTTCAGCCGGGGCCCGATCACGACGCCGCCCCTGTCGCCGACGGTGCACATCATCTTGAGCTCCTCGTCGACGACCATGGAGAGCTCCTCGGTCTCCTTGCGGTCGCCGAGGAAGGCCAGCAGGCTCTCGGCCGTCGGGCCTCCGGCGGGGTAGCGGTACGTCCCGCTGATCGGGTTCATCACGACCGTCCCGCCGGACATCCGCACATGCACCTCGGGACTCGCGCCGACCAGCGTCCGCTCTCCGGTGTGCACGACGAAAGTCCAGTACGCGCCCCGCTCCCCGGCCAGCAGCCGGCCGAAGAGCGCCAGCGCGTCCGCCCGGCAGAAGCCGGGGATCCCGCCGAGGAAGGTCCGCCGGATCACGAAGTTCGCGCCCTCGCCCGCGCCGATCTCGTCCTCGATGACGCGCCGGACGATGTCCGCGTACTCCTCGTCGGGAACGTCGAAGGCACCGCCGTCCACCCGCACGTCGTGCGCGGGCAGATGGGAACGCACGTCGTCGAGCGGCAGTTCGTACGACTCGTCGGCCACCAGCACCGCGAGCGGGGTGCCGTCGTCGCGTACGCCGAAACCCCGTTCGGCGATCTGCCGGAACGGCACCAGCGCGAGCGAGGGACGCTCGTCCACGGGGAGACCGGCGAGCAGCGCGCTCTCGTGCACCTGGCCGATCAGTACCTCGATGATGCCGTGGTCCCGGCCCGGTGTGCGCCTGCGCAGCAGCGCGAAGGGCGGACAGTCGTCCCGCAGCAGTCTTCGTACGAGAGTGCGGGCGGGGGGAGTCGGGTGGTCGGGCATGGGAGTTCCTTCCGGTACGGAGGAACGGCTCCCGGCCGAAACACGGAGAAGGCCGCCCCCCGGGCGGCCTTCGCGAATGTCTGTGCGCGTCGAAGTCAGCGGGCCGCCGGATGAGCGGTCCACCACCAGTTCTGGATCGTCGGCGCGAACATGGACGAAACCATAGCGGATGCCCGGCCCCGGCGGCGCGAGTCCCGTCCGGCGACGCGTGTCTCATTTGCTGAGCGGCGGGATGAACGCGTTCGGCGACCCCGTAGTGTTGTACGGGTGACCGTGAACGCCAATACCTCTGTCGCCGGTGGCAACACCTGGCGAGACCTTCCCGCGGCGCAGCAGCCCGAGTACCCCGATGCCGAGGCTCTGCGCGATGTGCTCGCGGACCTCGAATCGTATCCGCCGCTCGTCTTCGCGGGCGAGTGCGACCAGCTCCGTGACCGGCTGGCGGCCGTCGCCAAGGGTGAGGCGTTCCTGCTCCAGGGCGGCGACTGCGCCGAGGCGTTCGACGCCGTGTCCGCCGACCACATCAGGGCCAAGCTGAAGACCGTGCTCCAGATGAGCGCCGTGCTCACCTACGCGGCGTCCGTGCCCGTGGTGAAGATCGGCCGGATCGCGGGCCAGTACTCCAAGCCCCGCTCCAAGCCGACCGAGACGCGCGACGGAGTGACGCTGCCGACCTACCGCGGCGACTCCGTCAACGGCTTCGACTTCACCGAGGCGTCCCGCGTGCCGGACCCCGAGCGGCTGAAGCGGATGTACCACGCGTCCTCCTCCACGCTGAACCTGGTCCGCGCCTTCACCACCGGCGGCTACGCCGACCTGCGCCAGGTGCACGCCTGGAACCAGGACTTCGTGCGCTCCTCCCCGTCCGGCCAGCGCTACGAGGCCCTGGCCCGGGAGATCGACAACGCGCTGAACTTCATGAAGGCGTGCGGCACCGACCCGGCCGAGTTCAAGGCGGTCGAGTTCTACGCCTCGCACGAGGCGCTGCTGCTGCCCTACGAGTCGTCGCTGACCCGCACCGACTCGCGGACCGGCCTGCTGTACGACACCTCGGCGCACATGGTGTGGGTCGGCGAGCGCACCCGCCAGATGGACGGCGCGCACATCGAGTTCGCCTCGAAGATCCGTAACCCCATCGGCATCAAGCTCGGCCCGACGACCACGGTCGACGAGGCGCTCGGCTACATCGACCGGCTCGACCCCGACCGCGAGCCGGGCCGGCTGACCTTCATTGTCCGTATGGGCGCCGACAAGGTCCGCGACAAGCTGCCGCAGCTCGTCGACAAGGTCACCGCCTCCGGCGCCACCGTGGCCTGGGTGACCGACCCGATGCACGGCAACACGTTCGAGGCCGCGTCCGGCCACAAGACGCGCCGCTTCGACGACGTCCTGGACGAGGTCAAGGGCTTCTTCGAGGTGCACAAGGCGCTCGGTACGCACCCGGGCGGCATCCACGTCGAGCTCACCGGGGACGATGTCACCGAGTGCGTTGGCGGCGGCCACGAGATCTTCGTGGACGATCTGCACCAGCGGTACGAGACGGCCTGCGACCCGCGGCTCAACCGCAGCCAGTCGCTCGACCTGGCGTTCCTCGTCGCCGAGATGTACCGCGCCCAGTAGAGGATCTTGTTCGTACGCCAGGTGGGGCACGGGTCCATGTGATCCGTGCCCCACATGGCGTACCGGCCTTTCCGCACCCGGGGGCGGCAGGTAAGGTTAGGTTAGCCTCACCGAGTAGATCGGGCGTGGCGCAGGACCGATCCGCTGGGAGGTGAACCGCATGTACGTCTGCTCCTGCTTCGGTGTGACCGAGCAGCAGGTCAAGGAGCATGCGGACGCCGGTGCGTGCACCCCCCGCCAGATCGCCTCCGCCTGCAAGGCGGGCACGGACTGCGGGAGCTGCGTCCGCAGGATCCAGGCACTCCTCGGCCGCGGGGAATGCGCCCGCCGCGACCTGCTCGCACAGCGCCGGGAGACCGCCGCCACGGGCGATCCCGGCGGGATCCCGCTGCCGGACGCTGCCTGAACGGCTCAGGAATCCGGCTGCTCGATGACCTGCGCGAGATACAGCGGCTCCCCGAGCTTCTCGACCAGGGCGAGCTGGGTGTCCAGATAGTCGATGTGGTGTTCCTCGTCCGCCAGGATGGACTCGAAGATGTTCGCGGACGTGATGTCGCCCTTGCCGCGCATCACCTCGATGCCGCGCCTGAGGCGGTCGATGGCCTCCACCTCCACCTGCCGGTCGGCCCGGAACATCTCGGTGACCGTCTGCCCGACCCGTACATGGAACAGCCGCTGGTAGTTGGGCAGTCCGTCCAGGAACAGGATCCGGTCGGTGAGGATCTCGGCGTGCTTCATCTCGTCGAACGACTCGGCCCTGGTGTACTTGGCCAGCTTCGTCCAGCCGAAGTTCTCCTGCGTCTTGGCGTGCAGGAAATACTGATTGATGGCGGTCAATTCGGCGGTGAGTTGTTCGTTCAGGAACTCGAGGACCTCGGGGTCGCCCTGCATCGCCAACGCTCCTTCCAACCGGTGAACCACACGTGCCGCGCATCCTCGCATCGCACCCACAGGCCGTCCAGTAAGTGCACACTTAGTGCGAGTTGCCCGAATCGCGGCTGACCTGGTCATCAGCACCCCTGCCCGTCTGTCACCATGGAGGCATGGGTCAGCCGGAAAGCCGGGAGTACAGCGCAGCAGAGCAGTCCGGGCTTCCGCCGGGCCAGCGATTGCAGCGGGGCTGGCCGGTCACCCATTACGGGCCCGTCCCGAAGTTCAAGCCCGACCGCTGGGAATTCCGGGTCTTCGGGGCCACGGCGGACGGCGACAAGCGCTGCTGGAACCACCAGGAATTCTCGGCCCTGCCGTTCACCACGATCGTCGCCGATCTGCACTGCGTGACGAAATTCAGCATGCTCGGAGCCGAATGGGGCGGAACCCTCGCCCGTACGGTCGTGGAACTCGCCCCGCCCGCACCCCAGGTCACCCATGTGATGGTCTGGGCCGAATACGGCTTCAGCTCGAACATGCGGCTCGCCGACTTCGCCTCGGACCGCAGCCTGTTCGCGACCCACAAGGACGGCGAGCTGCTGACGGCCGAGCACGGCTTCCCGCTGCGGCTGATCGTGCCTCATCTGTACGCCTGGAAAGGGCCCAAGTGGGTCCGCGGCATCGAGTACATGACCGCCGACCGCCGCGGCTTCTGGGAGGAGCGCGGCTACCACAACATCGGCGACCCGTGGAAAGAGCAGCGCTACTCCTACCAGGAAGAGCCCGGGGAGGGCCCCGAGCTCTGACCGCTGCCGCCCGCTCTCCCGGGACGGCCTCAGTGGAACTGGTGCACCACGGCGTGGCCCCTGCCCCGGCCGATCATCCACTTGTTGACCGGCGTCGTGACGACGAACGCGGCCACCAGGGCGATCGCCAGGACGACCCAGAACGTCATGTCCGCCAGTTGCGCGTCCATCGCCCCCGGCCACAGCGCGATCACGCCGTTGTCGATCAGCTCCATCACGGCGATCGACAGCGTGTCGGCGGCGAGCGCCACGCGGACGGCCGTACGGAGACCGACACCGGCTCCCAGGACGCCGCGCAGTGTCAGCGCGTAACCGAAGAAGAACGCCAGGACGATCGCGAGCACCATCGTGGGCACGTTCCCCCAGCCGAACGCGGTGCCGATCACCATGCCGAGGATCTCGCCGATCGCACAGCCGGTGAGGCAGTGCAGGGTGGCCGCGGCCGCCATGGCCCAGCTCGCCCCGGACAGGGCATCCGGTGTGTCGTGATGCATGAGAAGCTCCCGAAGCCGGTAGCGGTTCCTGCTTTCACTTCTCCGGAACGAGATACCCCCTTGGGGTATTCCCTGATGGGGTGGAGACCTAGAGGTTCCTGGTCCGGATGGTGATCGTGGAGCCTTCCGGGGCCTGGTCGCCGCCGTCGACCGACTGGCTCCTGACCTTGTTGCTGAAGGAGAGGAACGGCCGGTCGACCTCGACGTCGAATCCGGCTTCCTCCAGCGCGCTCCTGGCCTCGTCGACGCTCTTCCCCGTGACATCGGGGACGTCGACCATCCGCGGCCCGTCGGACACCGTCAGCTCGACGGTGTCACCCTCGGCGGCTTCGGCGCCCTCGGCCGGTGTCTGCCGGGCGATGTCACCGGCGTCCTCGGGGGAGTGGACCCGGTCGGGCAGGACCTTCGCCCGCAGGCCCTCCTCCTTGAGCGCGTCGGTGGCGTCCTCGACCGACAGGCCCGTGACATCCGGGACATCGACGGGGCTGCCGTTGCTGACGACCAGCGCGACGGCCGAATCGGGGTGG
>DATCWZ010000496.1:0-2646 GCA_036566065.1 Streptomyces sp.
GACTCCGCGCCGTATTGAGATCAGCGACCGCCTGGTGCAGTTGCCGCATGGTCGCAAGACGGACGTAGGGCTCCGACTCGGCCTCCATTGATCGCACTCCCCGAGACCTCGACAGCAACTCCAGGCTTCATATCGATGTACGTTGTTGCAGTGTCACGGCCACTGAATCACAGTGAGCTGTACACCCGGTACACAGGGTCAACAAATATCGCGCTCTGTGACCCAAGTCACAACAGATGGTAAAGGGATGGCTGCGGGCCCCCGGGGCGGCCTCACTTTTCCTGAACGCAAATCCGGGCGCTGTTCCCAGGTGGTCCGGGAGTACGAGAAGGTCTTAGGACCCGGCTGGTTCCCTGGCCCGATGCGGCGGTGCGGCACGCAGGGTTAGCGTTCCCTGTGTGTTGCAGACCGAGTCCCCCGCCCCGAGCCCAGAACCCGTGCCCCATGCTGAGGGGGTGACCAACGACGAATTCCGCGCCGCCCTGGCCCGCCTGGCCGCGGGCGTTGTCCTGATCACCGCCCAGGAGCCGCCGCTCGACGAACACGGGCGCGGCGAGGACGTCGGGATGACGGCGACCGCGTTCATGTCCGTGTCGCTGGACCCGCCGCTGGTGCTGGTGAGCCTGCGCAACGGCTCGCGGATGGACGACCTGCTGGCCGAGCAGCCGCTGTGGGCGGTGTCGGTGCTCGCGGAGAACCAGCGGCACATCGCGGGGCGGTTCGCGATGAAGGGCCGGATCAGCGACCGGCTGCTGTTCGAGTCCATCCCGTACATCCGGGGCGAGGTGACGGGCGCGCCGCTGGTGGGGGGCGCGCTCTCGACACTGGAGTGCCGCACGGAGCAGCGGGTGCTGGCGGGCGACCACACGCTGGTAATCGGCCACGTCCTGACGGCCCGCCTGCCCAGCACGACCGGCGACCCCTTGACGTACTTCAAGGGCCGCTACCGCGGCCTGAACTGACCACGCGGCCCGGGAGTCACCAGTCGCGGCCTGAGCGGCCGCGTTTTGTTTCGCTGCGTTGCTTCTTTTCGCGCAGGCGGCGCTCGTTGATGCCGCGCGGGATCCGGCTCTTGCGGCGCGGCTTCGGCGGCGGCGCGGTGGCCTCGGCCAGCAGTGCGGCCAGCCTGGTCGCGGCCGTCTCGCGGTTGCGCCACTGCGAACGGTGCTCCGACGCCCGTACGGATACCACGCCGTCCACCAGCCGGCCCGCCAGCCGCTCAAGCGCCCGCGCCTTCCACACCTCGGGCAACGCCTCGGTCGCGGCGAGGTCGAAGCGGAGTTCCACCTGGGAGTCGGTCGTGTTCACGTGCTGCCCGCCGGGCCCCGAGGACCGCGAGAAACGCCACATGAGCTCGGCCTCCGGCAGGGAGACCGCACCGCGGATGACATAGGGCCCGGACATGACACCCATAATCCTCGGCCGACAGCCTGTTCGTCACCTTCTTTTGCCCCGCCGTCACGTTCGGCAAAGAAAGTAAAGAGACGTGGAACCTCCCGGTCTCCCGTTGGCGTTATGACGGGTGACGGTAGCTTCGTGAGGGCACGAAGCCCGCACTCGACGATGGAAAGGGACTTCCCATGGCAGTAAGCCTGTCCAAGGGCGGCAACGTCTCGCTCACCAAGGAGGCACCGGGCCTGACCGCCGTTACGGTCGGCCTCGGCTGGGACGTCCGCACCACCACCGGCACCGACTTCGACCTCGACGCCTCGGCGATCGCGGTCAACACCGCCGGAAAGGTGTACTCCGACGGCCACTTCGTCTTCTTCAACAACAGGTCGACGCCGGACCAGACCATCGTCCACACCGGTGACAACGTCACCGGCCAGGGCGCGGGCGACGACGAGCAGATCAACGTCAATCTGGCCGGCCTCCCGGCGGACATCGACAAGATCGTCTTCCCCGTCTCGATTTACGACGCCGAGGCCCGCGGCCAGAACTTCGGCCAGGTGCGCAACGCGTTCATCCGCATCATCAACCAGGCCGGCGGCGCCGAGATCGCCCGCTACGACCTGAGCGAGGACGCCGCCACCGAGACCGCCATGGTCTTCGGCGAGCTCTACCGCAACGGCGCGGACTGGAAGTTCCGCGCGGTCGGCCAGGGTTACGCCTCGGGCCTGCGCGGCATCGCGCAGGACTTCGGCGTCAACCTCTGACGCGACACGACACGCGACAGCCCGCCCCACCGGAAGCCCCTGGCCGCCCTTCGCCGGACCAGGGGCGGCCGGGCGGCCTGGCAGCCGGGGCGGTCACCCCGGCATGACACCATCGACCCCGTGCTCGACATCGGCTACTCCCTCTCCCGGCGCTTCCCGGATCCCCCGCAGACCGACTACCGCCGCGCGGACGTCCACGCCCTGCGGCACGATCTGTTCTCCGGAGACGTCTACCTCGCGGACACCAAGGCGGACCGCGAGATATCCACAGCCTGGGGATGGGTGCCGGTGCTGGACTTCGCCTGGGCACTCTGCGACATAGTCGAGCGGCTCGACCAGGACCCCCGGGGCAGCCGCTCGCACCTGCGGCAGCACGCCGAGCTCGACTTCACCGAGTCGTCCGACCTGATGCTCTTCGAGCGCCGCTTCGGCTGGGTCGACATCGAGGCGGACTGGATGCCCGGCGACGAACCCCCGCTCACCTTCAACC
>DATCWZ010000032.1:0-4099 GCA_036566065.1 Streptomyces sp.
CCTGCGGAGTGCCGTCCACCCCGTCCAACGGGCGGCGGCCGCCCGCGCCGCGGAGCAGCCGGCGCCGGACCGCACCTATGCCCGACGCCCCGCCCTGCGCGGCCAGCAGACGGGTCAGGCGTCTCGCTGGGCCTCCGCCGCCCTTCACCGTGCTGACCTCCAGTCGCGCCCCGGGAGGCGTTGTTGTCCGACGTCCGGCCCGACGCCACGACGGTGCCGTCCGGCGCTGTCATGTTAGCCAGGTCACGGGGATTCCACCCCCGCCCTCGTCACGGTGATCGTGAACAGCGGTACGCGACACGGCGGGAGACGGGCCGTCAGCGCATCAGCACGCCCGCGCCCTCCCCGGTCGCCTCGGTCGGCAGGGCGACGAGGCCGAGCTCAGCCCCGGACGCCAGCAGCGGATGGGACGGCAGGATCCGGACGGTGTAGCCGCAGGGTCCGGTACGGTCCAGGGCGAGCGGGCCCTCGTACAGCCAGCGGCCCTCCAGGTCGTGGCCCCCGGCCGGCTTCAGCGGGCACGTCCGCGCGTCGGCGATCGCGTCGCCGGAATCGACCCGCCCGGCGACCACCTGCACCTCCACGTCGTCCGGCCCGAGGTCGCCGAGGGTCACCCGGACGCGGAGCGCCAGGGTGGAGCCCAGCTCGGCGGATCCGCCGACGGCCGGGTCGGCGGCCGCCTCCACATGATCGACGGCGACCTGCGACCAGGCCGCATGGACCCGCGACTTCCACTGCGCCAGCTCCCTGGCGGCCTCGGGCGGCAGGGCGCGCCGGGAGAGCGCGGCCGGGGCGTAGAGCCGCTCCACATACTCACGCACCATGCGCCCCGCCAGCACCTTGGGTCCCAGGGTGACCAGGGTGCGGCGGACCATCTCGATCCAGCGCCGGGGCAGCCCCTCGCCGTCCCGGTCGTAGAAGCGCGGTGCGACCCGGTCCTCGATCAGCGTGTAGAGGGCGTTCGCCTCCAGCTCGTCACGCCGGTCCTCGTCGGTGGCCGGGCCGTCGGCCGTGGGGATCGCCCAGCCGAAGTCGGGCTCGAACCACTCGTCCCACCAGCCGTCGCGCACCGACAGGTTGAGGCAGCCGTTGAGCGCCGCCTTCATCCCGCTGGTGCCGCACGCCTCCAGCGGGCGCAGCGGGTTGTTGAGCCAGACGTCGCAGCCCGGATAGAGCTTCCGCGCCATGCCCATGCCGTAGTCGGGGAGGAAGACGATGCGGTGGCGCACCCGGGGGTCGTCCGCGAACCGCACCAGCTCCTGGACCAGCCGCTTCCCGCTGTCGTCGGCCGGGTGGGCCTTGCCCGCGACGACGATCTGGACGGGGCGCGTGGGGTGCAGGAGCAGTTCCCGCAGCCGGTCGGGGTCGCGGAGCATGAGGGTGAGCCGTTTGTACGAGGGGACGCGGCGGGCGAACCCGATAGTGAGGACACCGGGGTCGAGCACGTCATCGATCCAGCCGAGTTCGGCGCTGCCCGCCCCGCGCCCGCGCCAGGAGGCGCGGAGCCGTTCGCGTACCTCCGTGACGAGACGCTCGCGCAGGACGCGGCGCAGCTCCCAGATCTCGCGGTCGGCCACGGCGGTCACGGCGTCCCACCGCTGCGACTCACCGGACCCGCTGCCGGACGGCGCACCGGCGAGCGCGCTCTCCGCCCGGCCGGCACCGAAGGCGCGCGCTCCAAGACCGAGCACCTCGGGCGCCACCCAGGTCGGCGCGTGCACCCCGTTGGTCACCGAGGTGATCGGCACCTCCGTCGCGTCGAATCCCGGCCACAGCCCGGAGAACATCTCCCGGCTGACCTCCCCGTGCAGGATGGAGACGCCGTTGGCCCGCTGGGCGAGCCGCAGCCCCATCACCGCCATGTTGAACAGGCCGGGCTCGCCGCCGGGGTAGGTCTCCATGCCGAGCCGCAGGATCCGGTCGGCTCCGACACCCGGCAGTTCGCCGTCGTCCCCGAAGTGACGGGCGACCAGTTGGCGGTCGAAACGGTCTATCCCCGCCGGGACCGGGGTGTGGGTGGTGAAGACCGTGCCGGCCCGCACCACTTCGAGGGCGGAGTCGAAGTCGAGGCCGTCTCCCAGGAGTTCCCTGATCCGTTCGAGCCCGAGGAAGCCGGCGTGCCCCTCGTTGGTGTGGAACACCTCGGGCGCGGCGTGGCCGGTTAGCCCACAGTACGCGCGTACGGCACGCACCCCGCCGATGCCGAGCAGCATCTCCTGCAGCAGCCGGTGGTCGCTGCCGCCGCCGTACAGCCGGTCGGTGACGTCGCGTTCGCCCGGCGCGTTCTCCTCGACGTCCGAATCGAGCAGCAGCAGGGGTACGCGGCCGACCTGGGCCTGCCAGATCCGGGCATGCAGCGAGCGCCCGCCCGGCAGGGCCAGCACCACATGAGCGGGGGTGCCGTCGGCCTCCCGTACGAGCGTGAGCGGCAGTTCGTTGGGGTCGAGGACCGGGTAGTGCTCCTGCTGCCAGCCCTCGCGGGAGAGGGTCTGGCGGAAGTAGCCGTGCCGGTAGAGCAGCCCGACGCCGATGAGCGGCACGCCCAGGTCGCTGGCGGCCTTGAGGTGGTCACCGGCCAGGATGCCGAGTCCGCCGGAGTACTGCGGCAGGGCGGCCGTGACCCCGAACTCGGGCGAGAAGTAGGCCACGGCCGCGGGGAGCTCCGCGCCCCGGGCGATCCGGTCCTGATACCACCTCGGGCCGGTCAGATAGTCCCGTAGACCGTCGGACGCCTCGGACAGCAGGCGCAGGAACCCCTCGTCTGCCGCCAGTTCGGCCAGCCGCGCCGCCGGGACGGCGCCGAGCAGCCGCACGGGGTCGGCGTCCGCGGGCCGCCAGGCATCCGGGTCGACCGCCCGGAACAGGTCTTGGGTCTCGGTGTGCCAGGACCAGCGCAGATTGCGGGCGAGGTCGCTGAGCGGTAGCAGGGCTTCGGGCAGGACGGGGCGCACGGTGAACCGACGAATGGCCTTCACGTATTCCACCTTTACAGGGGACGTACGAATCCGAGGGGACGCACCACGGTGTACGCCCTCTCCGTCACCCTCGAAGGTAACGACGCGCGGGCGCGCCGGGCCACGGCGCGCGACCGGCTCAGTGGGGTCCGCCGTGACCCCGTACGCCCGCCCCCGGCCCGTCCACCGCACCGTTCGCGCCCTCCCCCGGACGCACAACCCTCCCCCTCGGGCCCCCCTGCCCCGGCGGCCCCTGACGCCCCTTCATCCGCCGCATCCCCTTCGGCCAGATGCGTGCCCCCGCGCCGCAGGCGTTATGGCCGATTTCGCCCCCTCGCGCTCCCTTGTAACGTTCCGCACCACGGTGAAGGCTGCGATGGGGCGCACGCGAGGGCCCGGGGACAGCGCGCGGCGTGCGGCGCGCCGGGCATGCGACCCGGGAGCCGGTCCGCCGCCGGATTGTCCACCGGAGGACGGGGGGAACGCTTCCCCGCATCCGGGCGGATACGTCCCGCGCGCCCACCATTCGAGTGCCATTCGAGTGAACGCGGACAGGAGCGGCCATGCCCACAGCCCGCCAGCCGACAACCGAGCAGCTACAAAGGACGCAACCTCAGCATCGCGGAGACCGCGGTC
This sequence comes from Streptomyces sp., assembly GCA_036566065.1. Lineage (GTDB taxonomy): Bacteria > Actinomycetota > Actinomycetes > Streptomycetales > Streptomycetaceae > Streptomyces. Next base: position 3,591 of record DATCWZ010000032.1, read on the forward strand.
AGCCCCCCACGTCCACGCCGCGCTCCGTGCGTGCCGAGCTTCAGGCCCCAGGTGATTCCATGATCGGTCGTATCCCCGTCCTGGACGTCCGTCCCCTCGTCGACTGCGGCAAACGGCCCGCGAAGGCGGTGGCGGGCGAGACGTTCCAGGTCAGCGCCACCGTGTTCCGCGAGGGCCATGACGCGGTGGCGGCCAACGCCGTCCTGCGCGACCCGAAGGGGCGGACGGGGCCGTGGACGCCGATGCGTGAGCTCGCTCCCGGGACGGACCGCTGGGGGGCGGACGTGACCCCGACGGCGGAAGGCCGCTGGACGTACACCGTCGAGGCGTGGAGCGATCCGGTCACCACGTGGCGCCATCTGGCCCGCATCAAGATCCCGGCGGGGATCGACACCGCCCTGGTGCTGACGGAGGGCGCGGCGCTGTACGAGAGGGCCGCCGCCGGCGTGCCCAAGCGCGACGGCCGCGAGGTGGTGCTCGCCGTCGTGGACGCGCTGCGGGACACGGCC
>DATCWZ010000020.1:0-2721 GCA_036566065.1 Streptomyces sp.
TTCGGGGCAGCGGGACGTGCCGCGGCGGGGGCCGCGGGCTTTGCGGGGGCGGCCCTGCGGGGCGCGCCGGGCTTGGCAGCGGACTTGCCGGCGTTGCCACCGGGACCCTGCAGTGCGTCAGTCAACTTGCGTACAACCGGCGCCTCGATGGTCGAGGACGCCGAACGTACGAATTCACCGAGTTCTTGGAGCTTGGCCATGACGACCTTGCTCTCAACCCCGAACTCCTTGGCGAGTTCGTATACCCGGACCTTAGCCACTTCGCTCCTTTTAGGTCCGGGTTACCGCCGGACCGTCGCTACTTCATGGGCGTACTCATCGCGTACTCATCGAGTGCTCATCGCAATCTCGACCTACTTCCAACTCGCGAGGTACCTGACCGCACGGGGACCCGTGCCGTTCACTTGCTTTCTTACGGTGTCTCCCGCCCGACGAACCGCAGCAGTGCCGCGGCATCGAACGGCCCCTTGGCCCTGAAGGCCCGGGGGAACGCCCGGCGGCGGACCGCCAGGTCGAGACATACAGAGGCGGGGTGCACATACGCACCCCGGCCGGGCAGCGTACCGCGTGGATCAGGGAGCAGCGCTCCCCCGTCCGCCACGATGCGCAGCAGCCCATTCTTGGCCGCCCGCTCCCGGCATCCCACACAGGTGCGCTCGGGGCAAGCACGGGCTTGCGTCCGCCCAGACACGTTAAAGTCTACCTCCCCGCACCGACCTCACCCCTCTGGGGCAAAAATCGAACGGATGTTGTCGTGATCTCAGCGACATCCCGCCTCGATCTATTCCATCGGCCCGCGGCACCGGTTCCGGGCCCCCTCCCGGCACCGGCCGGCAGCGCACGCTACCGGCCGGTACTGCCCGCCGGACCCCGTGCCGTCAGCCGCGCTCCGAGCGCTCCCGGGCCCGCTCGGCCCGCTCGCGGTCGGCGATGTCCCGCTCGGCGCCCGTCTCGGTGTCGGGGCGGATGTCGATACGCCAGCCGGTCAGCCGCGCGGCGAGCCGGGCGTTCTGCCCCTCCTTGCCGATCGCCAGCGAGAGCTGGTAGTCGGGCACGGTCACCCGTGCGGAACGGGCCGCCAGGTCCACGACCTCGACCTCTGTCACCCGGGCGGGTGACAGCGCGTTGGCCACCATCTCGGCCGGGTCGTCCGACCAGTCCACGATGTCGATCTTCTCGCCGTTGAGCTCGGCCATCACATTGCGCACCCGGCTGCCCATCGGCCCGATGCAGGCGCCCTTGGGGTTCAGCCCCGCCCGGGTGGAGCGCACCGCGATCTTGGTGCGGTGGCCGGCCTCGCGGGCGATGGCCTCGATGACGACCGAGCCGTCCGCGATCTCCGGCACCTCCAGCGCGAAGAGCTTCTTCACCAGGTTCGGGTGGGTGCGCGAGAGCGTCACTGACGGGCCCCGCACGCCCTTGGCGACCCGTACGACATAGGTACGCAGCCGCAGGCCGTGGGTGTACTCCTCGCCCGGCACCTGCTCCTGCACCGGCAGGATGGCCTCCATCTTGCCGATGTCGACCAGGACGTTCCTGGGGTCCTTGCCCTGCTGGACGAGGCCGGTGACGACATCGCCCTCGTGCCCGGCGTACTCGCCGAACGTCCTGTCGTCCTCGGCGTCGCGCAGCCGCTGCAGGATGACCTGCTTGGCGGTGGTCGCAGCGATGCGGCCGAAGCCGGACGGGGTGTCGTCGAACTCCCGGGGCTCCTGGCCCTCTTCGAGGTCGGCCGGGTCCTCCTTCGCCCACACCGTCACATGGCCGTTCGCGTCCAGTTCGACGCGTGCCCTGCGGTGGCTTCCCTCGGTGCGGTGGTACGCGATGAGGAGGGCCGACTCGATCGCCTCTACGAGCACGTCGAAGGGAATCTCCTTGTCCTGCGCCAAGCCCCTCAGAAGCTTCACATCGATGTCCACGGCTACGCCTCCTCTTCCTTCTTGTCCTTGCGGTTGAATTCCAGTTCGACACGCGCCTTGGTGATCTCCGCGAAGGCGACGCGGCGGGATGTGGGTTTGCGGCCCTTGACGCCCGGTACTTCGAGGTCGAGCCCCTCGTCGTCGACGGCGATGACGCGGGCCACCAGCTCGGTGCCGCCGGTCAGGACCAGCCTGGCCAGCCGTCCGGTGGCGCGTACGTAGTGGCGGTGCTCGGTCAGCGGGCGGTCGGCGCCCGGGGAGCTCACTTCGAGGACGTACTCGCCCTCGCCCATCACGTCGGTCTCGTCCAGGGCCGCGGAGATCGTCCGGCTCAGCTCGGCACACGTGTCGAGCTCCACGCCGTCATCGGAGTCCACGACGACCCGCAGGACCCCGCGGCGGCCTGCCCGGGACACCTCGATCTCTTCGAGATCCAGCTCCTTGGCGCTGACGAGCGGTTCGAGCAGTCCGCGCAGCCTCTCGCTCTGGGTGGTGCTCATCCGGGTGACTCCTCGGCCGCGTGTGCTGTTGTGGGGATCGTCGCGTGTCAGGTCAAAGGGTATCCGGTCCTGAGGGGTGTTGCCGTCCGCCTCCCGCCCGGCCGCGGGTACGCTCGCCTGCGGTGATCACTTCAGGACAGAACCGGTCAGAAATCGGCCCAGAAGGAGACAAGTGCGGCGCACGGGGACGACGCGCAGGGGTGCGCTCACCGTTACGGGAGCACTCACCCTGGGCGCGGTGCTGACAGGCTGCGGGGACGGCGAGGGCGACGGCGGGCGCGAGGATGCCCGGGCCGCCTCCG
>DATCWZ010000174.1:0-5308 GCA_036566065.1 Streptomyces sp.
CCCCCAGCCGGTCGGCGCGCTCCAGGGGCTCGATCCCGAACGGGTCGTCTACTTCGGGACGGCGAGCAAATCCCTGTCACCCGCGCTGCGGCTGGCCTGGATGGTGCTGCCGGAGGAGCTGGTGGGCGAGGTGGCGAGGGCGAAGGGGGACGCCGAGTGGATGTCCAGCGCCCTGGACCAGTTGACGCTCGCCCGGTTCATCGCCTCGGGCGCGTACGACCGTCATGTGCGCTCCATGCGGCTGGCCTACCGGCGCCGCCGCGACCAGCTCGTCGAGGCGCTCGCCGCGCGCGCCCCGGACATCCGGGTCAGCGGCATCGCGGCCGGGCTGCACGCCGTGCTCGAACTCCCCGAGGGCACCGAGCGGTCGGTGGTCCAGGCCGCCGCCTGGCAGGGGCTCGCCCTGCAGGGGATCTCGCAGTTCCGGCACCCTGCCGCACCGGAGGCCCGTGAAGGGCTGGTGATCGGCTACGGATCACCCTCGGACAGCGCCTGGGCGGGCACGCTGGACGCGCTTTGCCGGGTGCTGCCCTGAGGACTCGCCCGTCGGCCGGGGGCGGCCCACCCGCGGGGAGGGCCGCCCGAAGAAGGTCAGCCGTGCAGGACGGCGCGGAGCTGGTCCAGACCCCAGTCGAGGTCCTCCTTGCTGATCACCAGCGGCGGGGCGATCCGGATCGTCGAACCGTGAGTGTCCTTGACCAGCACACCCCGCTCCATCAGCTTCTCGGAGATCTCCCGGCCCGTGCCGTGGCTCGGCGAGATGTCGATGCCCGCCCACAGACCGCGGCCCCGGACGGCCTCCACCGCACCGCCGCCCACCAGCAGCCCCAGCTCGTGGTGGAGGTGGTCACCCAGCTCCGCCGCCCGCTGCTGGAACTCCCCGGTGCGCAGCATCGCGATGACCTCCAGCCCGACCGCGCAGGCCAGCGGGTTGCCGCCGAACGTCGACCCGTGCTCGCCCGGAGCGAAGACCCCGAGCACATCGGCCGAGGAGACCACGGCCGACACGGGCACCACGCCGCCGCCCAGTGCCTTGCCCAGCACATACATGTCCGGTACGACGCCCTCGTGCTCACAGGCGAACGTCTTCCCGGTCCGGCCGAGGCCCGACTGGATCTCGTCCGCGATGAACAGCACGTTCCGCTCGCGCGTCAGCTCCCGCACCCCGGCGAGATAGCCCGGCGGCGGCACCAGCACCCCGGCCTCACCCTGGATGGGCTCCAGCAGCACCGCGACGGTGTTGTCCGTCATCGCCTCGCGCATCGCGGTCAGATCACCGTACGGAACGGTCTCGAACCCCGGTGTGTACGGTCCGAAGTCCGCCCGCGCGTCCGGATCCGTGGAGAAGCTGACGATCGTGGTCGTCCTGCCGTGGAAGTTGTCGGCGGCGACGATGATCTTCGCGGTGCCGTCCGGGACGCCCTTGACCCGATAACCCCACTTCCGCGCGGTCTTCACCGCGGTCTCCACGGCCTCCGCCCCGGTGTTCATGGGCAGGACCATCTCCATGCCGCACAGCTCGGCGAGCTGCTCGCAGAAGTCGGCGAACCGGTCGTGGTGGAAGGCGCGCGACGTCAGCGTCACACGCTCCAGCTGCGCCTTGGCCACATCGATCAGACGGCGGTTGCCATGGCCGAAATTGAGCGCCGAGTAGCCGGCGAGCATGTCGAGGAAACGCCGGCCCTCGACATCGGTCATCCAGGCGCCGTCCGCCGAGGCGACGACGACCGGCAACGGGTGGTAATTGTGCGCGCTGTGTACCTCGGCGGAGGCGATGGCATTTTCCGTGGTGGACACGGGATCTCCGTTCATCGTGCGGCGTGGGCTGGGGTAGTGCCCACTTTGTATCGTCGGTCGGATCCAGGGCAAGGAAACCTTCAACCCGCGGTGTGCCTCCGAGCATGCTCCGGTGTCCCGATGTATGACGACCCGACCCCCCTCCCGCCGCAGCGCCCCCAGCCGCTTCGCGCGACCTCATATCTTTCTTACACCGGCTGCCGGGTATCGCTTCCGTACCTGAGAGAATGAGTGTCATGGCATCTGATCGACTCCGCGTGCTCTCCGGAATCCAGCCCACCGCCGGCTCGTTCCACCTCGGCAACTATCTCGGTGCGGTCCGCCAGTGGGTGGCGCTGCAGGACTCCCACGACGCCTTCTACATGGTGGTGGACCTGCACGCGATCACGGTGCCGCAGGATCCGGCGGAGCTGCGGGCCAACACCCGCCTCGCGGCCGCCCAGCTCCTCGCCGCCGGTCTCGACCCCGAGCGCTGCACGCTGTTCGTCCAGAGCCAGGTCCCCGAGCACGCCCAGCTCGGCTGGATCATGAACTGCCTCACCGGCTTCGGCGAGGCGTCCCGGATGACGCAGTTCAAGGACAAGTCCGCCAGGCAGGGCGCGGACCGGGCGACCGTCGGCCTGTTCACCTATCCGATCCTCCAGGTCGCCGACATTCTGCTCTACCAGGCCAACCAGGTCCCGGTCGGTGAGGACCAGCGCCAGCACATCGAGCTGACGCGCGACCTCGCGGAGCGGTTCAACGGCCGGTTCGGGCAGACGTTCACCATTCCGTCGCCGTACATCCTCAAGGAGACGGCGAAGATCTTCGATCTCCAGGACCCGACGGCCAAGATGAGCAAGTCGGCGTCCACGCAGAAGGGCGTCATCAACCTCCTGGACGAGCCGAAGGTCACCGCCAAGAAGGTCAGGAGCGCGGTCACCGACACCGACACGGTCATCCGCTTCGACCGGGAGGAGAAGCCGGGCGTCAGCAACCTCCTGAGCATCTGCTCCACCCTCACCGGCACCACGATCGAGGATCTTGAGCGGCAATACGAGGGCAAGGGATACGGGGCGCTCAAGACGGACCTCGCCGAGGTCATCGTGGAGTTCGTCACGCCGTTCCGCACCCGCACCCAGGAGTATCTGGACGACCCGGAGACGCTGGACTCGGTCCTGGCCAAGGGCGCCGAGAAGGCCAGGTCCGTCGCTGCCGAGACGCTGGCGCAGGCATACGACCGGATGGGCCTTCTGCCCGCGAAGCACTGAGTCCAAGGACCCTGGCGAGATCGCGGCCTGAGGGTTCACACTGACGTCGGCACGACCGGCAACAAACCGGAACAGACCGGAAGCAGTTATCGACGCGTGAGGAGAACAACGTGGGGACCGTAACGCTCGGCGTTTCGATCGCGGTCCCGGAGCCCTACGGCAGCCTGCTCCAGGAGCTGCGCGCGAGCTTCGGGGACCCTGCCGCATACGGCATTCCCACCCACGTCACCCTCCTCCCACCGACCGAGGCGGAAGCGGCCGACCTGCCCGCGATCGAGGCGCACCTCGCCCAGGTCGCGACGGGAGGCCGCCCGTTCCCGATGCGGCTGTCCGGTACGGGCACCTTCCGCCCCCTGACACCGGTCGTCTTCGTCCAGGTCGTCGAGGGCGCCTCGGCCTGCGCCTGGCTCCAGAAGCGGATCAGGGACGCCTCCGGACCGCTGGTGCGCGAGCTGCGGTATCCGTACCACCCGCATGTCACCGTGGCGCACGCGATCGCCGAGGACGCGATGGACCGCGCCCACCGGGAGCTCGCCACCTACGAGGCGGCCTGGACCTGCGGTTCCTTCGCGCTGTACGAACAGGGCGCCGACGCCGTGTGGCGCAAGATCAACGAGTTCCCGTTCGGAGCCGGCGGCATCGCACCTGCCGTGCCCGCCCAGGGCAGCCGCCCGGTGGACGAACCGTCCCTGCAGCCCTGACCACGCCCTCCGCGCTGCTTCGGGCCGGGCCCGGTCAGACCGGCAGCCGCCGGAACAGCGGGCGCGGCACATGCCGCAGCGCCGACATCACCACCCGCAGGGTCCCCGGCACCCAGACGGTCTCCGTGCGCCGCCGCAGCCCCGTCACAATGGCGTCCGCCACCGCGCCCGGGGTGGTCTCCAGCGGTGACGCCGGTTCACCCGCAGTCCTGCCCGACCGTACGAAGCCGGGGCGCACCACCATCACATGCACGCCCGTCCCGTGCAGCGCGTCGCCGAGCCCCTGCGCGAACGCGTCCAGGCCCGCCTTGCTCGACCCGTAGATGAAGTCGGAGCGCCGGGCACGCTCCCCCGCCACCGACGAGAGCACCACCAGCGATCCATGGCCCTGCGCCTGGAGTGCGCCGGCGCACACCAGTCCGGCCGAGACCGCCCCCGTGTAGTTGGTCTGGGCGACCCGCACCGCCGAGAGCGGCTCCTCCTCGTCCCGCGTCTGATCGCCCTGGATGCCGAAGGCCAGCAGCACCGTGTCGATGTCGCCCCCGGCGAACACCTTCCCCAGGACCGCCTCGTGGGACTCCGTCTCCAGCGCGTCGAATTCGACCGTACGGACATCCGCGCCCAGCTCCCGCAGGTCGGCCGCAGCCCGCTCCAGCGCGGGGGAGGGGCGTCCGGCCAGCAGCACCCTGCGGGTGCGGCGGGCGATCAGACGGCGCGCCGTGGCCAGACCGATCTCGGACGTACCGCCGAGGACGAGCAGGGACTGCGGGGCACCGAAGGCGTTCTTCACGAAACACTCCTAGGGTCTTTCGTTTGGATCAGGTCGGACAAGGGAGCGGGGTCTGGTGCCGTGCATCGCAAGGCGGAGGAGGGAGGCGACGCGGAGCGTCGCCGACCGACGACAACGCCGCGAGGCGCGGTGCCAGGGCACGCGAGCCCGGCATGATCCAAACGAGAGGCCCTGGCGACGAACGGGACAACAGGGCGACTGCACAGCACAGGGGCGGGGCTCACAGTGCGAGCCGCCGGGACAGATCGGACCGGAACGCCCCGCCCGGGTCCAGCTCCTGCCGCAGCGCCCGGAACTCCGCCAGCCTGGGATACATCGCGGCCACCGTCTCCGGCCGCAGCCGCGAGTCCTTCGCCACGCAGACCCGGCCCCCGGCCGCCGCCACCTCCTCGTCCAGCTCATCCAGCAGCCGTGCCAGGCCCGGCAGCCGCGCCGGCATCCCGACGGCGAGCGACCATCCGGGCATCGGGAACGACAGCCAGCCGCGGCCGCCGTCGCCGAACCGCCTGAGCACCGCGGAGAACGAGGGGCAGCGGCGCAGCGCGAACCGCCGCACAATCCGGTGCAGCACCTCCTCCTGCCCGAACCCGACGACGAACTGGTACCGCACCGAGCCGCCGCGACCGTACAGGCGGTTGATGTGCGGGATGCTGTCCAGCGGGTGGAAGAAGGCGGGGATGCGCACGAGTTCGCCGGTACGGAACGCCGGGGCGCTGCGGTAGCGGAACTCGTTGAGGAGCGCGGCGGACGCCTGGCCGAGCAGCCCCTCC
>DATCWZ010000539.1:0-2835 GCA_036566065.1 Streptomyces sp.
CCCGAGGTCACGGACCGCTACGAGGCCGCGTCGCTCAGCGAGCGGCCCACGTCCTTCCCCGCTCTGCGCCCGCCGGACCACTGGCTGTCGTTCCGGCTGTATCCGGACACATCCGGCATCAGCATCCGGATCATGCCGTCCGGCACACCGGGGAAGCCGCTGCCGGCCCGGCCCGCCGCGTTGGCCCTGGGACCGACGCGCGCGCCGATCCTGCACCATCTGATGGCCCTGGCCGCGAAGCTCACCGAGGCAGTCACCGTCCAGGACGTCTTCGACCGGACCGCCGGGCAGATCATGCCCGTGCTCGGCGCGCGGGCGCTGGCGCTCATGGCCGCCGACGAGGGCCGGCTGAGGGTCCTCGGCCACCGGGGCTTCAGCGACGCCCTCATGGACGGTTTCGAGGCCACCCCCCTGGCGTCCGGCATCCCCGCGACTCATGTGCTGACCACCGGCGAGACGCTGTTCTTCGCCCGCTCCGAGGAGCTCCTGACCGCCTATCCGCCTGCCGTCGAGCAGGACGGCATGGCCTCCTGGGCCTTCCTGCCCCTGCGCGCCTCCGGCCGCTCGATCGGCTCGCTCATCCTCGCGTACGACCAGCCGCAGGCCTTCCCGCCCACCGAACGCGCCGTGCTGACCTCACTGGCCGAGCTGATCGGCCAGGCCGTGGAGCGGGCCCGCCTGTACGACACGCAGCACGCCGTGTCGCGCCGGCTCCAGGCCGCTCTCCTGCCCCGGGCCCTTCCCGACCTGCCGGGATGGACCGTGGTCGCCCGCTACCGGCCCGCCGGACCCCGCACGGATGTCGGCGGCGACTTCTACGACCTGCTCAGGCTGGACGACATCGCGGCCGCGGCGGTCATCGGGGACGTACAGGGCCACAACATCGACGCCGCAGCCCTGATGGGACAGGTCCGTACCGCCATCCACGCCCACGCCACCTCCGGTGTGCCGCCGGCCGAGGTCCTCCGGCGGACCAACCGGCTGCTCATCGAACTCGACCGGGACCTGCTGACCAGCGTCCTGTACGCCCGGCTCGACCTCGCGGGCCATCGCGCGGATCTGGCCAACGCCGGGCACACCTGGCCGCTGCTGCGCCACCCCCACGGGGGCATCGAGATCCTCCGCCCCCCGGCCGGGCTTCTGCTCGGCGTCGACCGCGAGGCCGAGTACCCGCCGATGGACATCTCCCTGCAGCCCGGCTGCACCCTCCTCCTCTACACCGACGGGCTCATCGAGAAGCCGGGGGTGGACCCGGACGACGCCGTGGCCGCTCTCTGCGAACTCCTCGGGCACACCGACCCCGGCAGCCTCGAAGACATGGCCGACACCCTGCTCCGGCACGCCCCGGACCCCACCGACGACATTTCCCTTCTCCTCATCAGCCCCGACCGCCCCGCCACCGGCCCGAGGGCCCCATGACCCGGGTGGAGTACACACGCGCCGGTGCGGCTTCCGTACGGCGGGCGGTACAGAAGCAGCGTGTTCCCGCGTGCAGAAAATCTGTCGTGGCGAAGGTAGACATGGGTGCTTCCCGGGGCTAGTGTCTCTCTCGTAGCCAAGAGATCCGGAACGGAACGGCAGACACGAACTGCCGTGCGCACGAGGACAGAAGCGGTTCACGGAACGGCAGTGGAGTGGCGGGGCCGAAGCCTGTCAGGGTCCCCCCGCTGACTGCCGGGCCGGGCGGCCCACCAGGGGCCGCCAGCAGTACGAGGGACCGCGGTACGCACAACAACCCAGCACAGGAAGAAGAAGGAGGAGGAAGACGCCATCAGGATCGCCCGGGCAGAAGCACAGCGGGCCCGGGTACCGCAAGGCCCCGGAACGAAAGGTGGTCCCACGGTCACTCATACGCGATCCCTACGCGTGCTCCCGCCCGGCGGGAGACAGCGCGCGACCAGAAGGCCGGCACCGCAGTAGGCCGGCAGGTGGTGTTCATATCCCTTCGGGGCCTTGGTGCCGCACGGCACCAGGGCCCCTCGACGCGTTACCCCGACAAGAGGTGCACATGACCGCAGAGAACTCATTCGACCGTCTCGACGACGACGATTACCCCGCCTACACCATGGGACGGGCCGCCGAAATGCTCGGCACCACGCCCGCTTTCCTCCGCGCCATCGGCGAGGCGCGCCTCATCACCCCGCTGCGCTCCGAGGGCGGGCACCGCCGCTTCTCCCGCTACCAGTTGAAGATCGCGGCCCGCGCCCGCGAACTCGTCGACCAGGGCACACCCGTCGAAGCCGCGTGCCGCATCATCATCCTCGAGGACCAGCTCGAAGAAGCCCGGCGCATCAACGAAGAACTGCGCCGCCCCGCCGCCGCGCCCCGCCGCGTCTGACCGCGCGCAATTCGGCCGCGCGGCCCACTTCCGCCCGGATGCTCACCCCTGTCCGAAAAGGCGCTCCCCGCAATACCGGGCCCCATTCACGTACACCGGTGGCCGCCGGTCCGGGCAGCCGCCGGGCAGGCTTCGCGCACTGGTCACCGGCAAACCTCGCAAGGTTCCTGACCCCGGGTCGGAACCTCCCGCCCCGGCGACTGCCGCGGGGCCCTCAACCGGAAAAAGCCCCCGGTGTTTACAGAGCCTTTAGCAATGTTCCGGCATGTCAGGCCGACAAAAGCAGCGTAAAACGGATAACCCCAAGATAGGGACTCCCCAACCGGCACATCGTGGGCTTAACTTATGTGTCATGACCTCCCCCCGCTCCACCTACGGTGGCGGCTACTACGCCGCGCCGTCGTCGTTCCCTGACACCCCGATCTACGACTCCCTGGTCGCCGAGCGGGGTACTCCTCAGATCGCACCGATCCGAGTGCCCGCCGCGTACGACAGCG
>DATCWZ010000748.1:0-3999 GCA_036566065.1 Streptomyces sp.
GTCCAGGACGGTGCGGCGGATGATCCAGTAGTCGGCGATCAGGATGCCCGCGACCGTACCGAGCAGCCCGCCCACCAGGCCGAGCCAGGTGAAGATGTACAGCTCGGGGGTCTGGGTGAGCTTCCACGGCATGATCAGCACCCCGACGACGCCCGTGATCAGGGCGCCGGTACGGAAGTTGATCAGCTTGGGCGCGAGGTTCGCCAGGTCGTACGCGGGTGAGACGACGTTCGCCGCGATGTTCACCGAAACCGTGGCGATCAGCACGGTGACCAGGCCGAAGAGCAGCCCGAAGACACTGTCGGTCTTGCCGACGAGCTGAACCGGGTCCCACAGCGCCTGCCCGTACACCGCCTGCGAGCCGGAGGTGACGAACACGGACAGCAGCGCGAAGAATGTCATCGTGGTGGGCAGGCCGAGGGTCTGGCCCCAGACCTGGGCGCGCTGCCCGGCGGCGAAGCGGGTGAAGTCGGGAATGTTCAGCGAGAGGGTCGCCCAGAAGGCGATCATGCCCATCAGGGAGGGGAAGAAGACCGGCCAGAAGTCCTTGCCCCAGCCGAGCGCCGACGGCTGGTCGAGCAGCGGGCCGAAGCCGCCCGCCTTGACGGCGATCCACACCAGCAGCACGAGCGCGCCGAGGATGACGAAGGGCGCCGCCCAGTTCTCGAAGCGGCGCAGGGTGTCCATGCCCCGGTAGATGATGCCGAGTTCGAGCGCCCAGAACAGGATGAAGCAGAGCCAGAGCGTCCAGGGCTGCCCCCCGATGTGGCCGGCCTGCGCCCAACCGCCGAAGATCTTGCCGAGCAGGGTGAAGATGCCGACGCCGCCGATCCAGGTCTGGATCCCGAACCAGGCACAGGCGACCCCCGCCCGGATGAGGGCCGGCAGGTTGGCGCCGCGCAGCCCGAACGAGGCGCGGGCCAGCACGGGGAACGGGATGCCGTACTTGGGCCCGGCGTGCCCGGTGAGCAGCATCGGCGCCAGCACGATCAGGTTGGCCAGGGCGATGGTGAAGACGGCCTGTTTCCAGTCCATGCCGAGGGCGACGAGCCCGGACGCGAGCATCCAGGACGGGATGTTGTGCGCCATCCCGACCCAGAGGGCCGCGAAGTTGTACGTCGTCCAGCGGCGGCGCTCCAGCGGGACGGGCAGCAGGTCGTCGTTGACGAAGCGGGTGTCGGAGGAGACGGCCCCGGGGGCGAGTTCGACGCGGCCCGACGGGTCGGTTATCTGTCTGCCGGCCGGGGGCGGGGGCGGGACGGTTGCGGTCATGGCGGCTGCGGCCCTTCGCTGGATCAGTCGGACAGTGCGGGGATGACCGTGGCGCCGTAGGCGTCGATCGTCGCTTCCTTCGCGTCGTGCATGTCGTAGACGGCGAACTGGTCCACGCCCAGGTCGCGCAGCACCCGGAGCTTCTCGATGTGCGCCTCGGCCGGTCCCAGCAGGCAGAACCGGTCGACGATCTCGTCGGGCACGAACGCGGTGTCCGGGTTCCCGGTGCGGCCGTGGTGGCTGTAGTCGTAGCCGGAGCGTCCGGCGATGTACGCGGTGAGGGCCTCGGGCACCAGGCCGGAGTGCTCGCCGTACCGGCTCACCAGGTCGGCGACATGGTTGCCGACCATCCCGCCGAACCACCGGCACTGCTCGCGGGCGTGGTCCAGGTCGTCGCCGACATAGGCGGGGGCGGCCACGCAGATCGTGACGGAGTCCGGGTCCCGGCCCGCGTCGGCCGCGGCGTCGCGCACCGCCTTGACCATCCATTCGGTGAGGAAGGGGTCGGCGAGCTGGAGGATGAAGCCGTCGGCCTTCCGGCCGGCCAGCGCCAGCGCCTTGGGACCGTACGCGCCCATCCAGACGGGCAGCCTGCTGTCCTTGACCCAGGGGATCCGGATCCGCTGCCCGTCGACTGTCGCCTCCCGGCCCTCGGCGAGATCCCGGATCACATCGATGGCCTCGCCGAGCCGGGCCAGGGTGTTGGGCCGGCGCCCGGCCACTCGCATCGCGGAGTCCCCGCGCCCGATGCCGCAGACGGTCCGGTTTCCATACATCTCGTTGAGGGTGGCGAAGGTGGAGGCGGTGACCTCCCAGGTGCGGGTGCCGGGGTTGGTGACCATCGGGCCGACGATCAGCCGGTCGGTGTGGTCGAGGACGCGGCTGTGGATGACGAACGGTTCCTGCCACAGCACCGCCGAGTCGAAGGTCCAGCCGTAGCGGAAGCCGTTGCGTTCGGCGCGGCGCATCAGGCCGACGACCTCGGAGGCGGGCGGGTCGGTCTGGAGGACGAGTCCGAAGTCCATGACGGGTGCTCCTAGGGTCTCTCGTTTGGATCAGGCCGGACAAGGGAGCGGGGTCTGGTGCCGTGCATCGCAAGGCGGAGGAGGGAGGCGACGCGGAGCGTCGCCAACCGACGACAACGCCGCGAGGTGCGGTGCCAGGGCACGCGAGCCCGGCATGATCCAAACGAGAGACCCCGGGTCTCTCGTACGGATCGGGCCGGCCCTCAGTCCAGGAACTGGCAGGTGCCGCGCGGGGTGTAGATGCCGTGGCCGGCGCGGCCGGTGAACTTGCGCTCGTCGATGACCGGTTCACCGCGGGAGAGGACCGTCCGCACCTGGCCGGCGAGCCGCTTCCCTTCGTACGCCGAGTAGTCGACGTTCATGTGGTGGGTCTCCGCGGAGACGGTCTGCTCGGCGTGCGGGTCGTAGATGACGATGTCGGCGTCTGCGCCGGGGGCGATGGTGCCCTTCTTCGGATAGAGGCCGAACATCCTGGCCGGGGAGGCGCAGGCGATCTCGATCCAGCGGCGGCGGGAGATATGGCCGTCCACGACGGCCTGGTGCAGCAGGTCCATCCGGTTCTCCACGCCCGGCAGCCCGTTGGGGATCTTCGAGAAGTCGCCCTTGCCCATCTCCTTCTGACCGGTGAAACAGAAGGGGCAGTGGTCCGTGGAGACGACCTGGAGTTCGTTGTTGCGCAGTCCGCGCCAGAGCGCCGCCTGGTGTTCCCTGGGCCGCAGCGGGGTGGAGCAGACGTACTTGGCGCCTTCGAAGTCCGGCTCGGCGAGGTTGTCGGTGGACAGGAACAGGTACTGCGGGCAGGTCTCTCCGAAGACGGGCAGCCCCTTGTGCCGGGCCGCCGCCAGCTCGGCGACGGCCTCGTCGGCGGAGACATGGACGACGTACAGCGGCGCTCCGGCGACCCTGGCGAGCTGGATGGCGCGGTGGACGGCCTCCGCCTCCAGCGCCACCTTGCGTACGTCTCCGTGGTAGCGCGGGTCGGTACGGCCCTCGGCGAGCGCCTGGGCGACCAGGACGTCGATGGCGATGCCGTTCTCGGCGTGCATCATGATCAGCCCGCCGTTGCCCTCGGCCCGCTGCATGGCACGCAGGATCCGGCCGTCGTCGCTGTAGAAGACGCCCGGGTAGGCCATGAACAGCTTGAACGAGGTGATGCCCTCCGCCACCAGGAGGTCCATCTCCTTGAGCGAACGCTCCGTCACATCGGAGAGGATCATATGGAACGCGTAATCGATGGCGCAGTTGCCGTCCGCCTTCGCGTGCCAGGCGTCGAGGCCCGCGCGCAGGGAGCCGCCCATGCTCTGGATGGCGAAGTCGACGATGGTGGTGGTGCCGCCCCAGGCGGCGGCGCGGGTGCCGGTTTCGAACGTGTCGGCGGCGAAGGTCCCGCCGAACGGCATCTCCATGTGGGTATGGGCGTCGACACCGCCCGGGATGACGTAGAGCCCGGTGGCGTCGATGGTGCGCTCGGCGCTCCAGCCCGCGGCGGCGTCGGTGCCGTGGGCGGCCAGTGCGGCGACCCTGCCTCCCTCGATGAGCACGTCGGCGTGGATCTCGTCGGATGCGGTGATGACGAGACCACCCTGGATGACGGTGCGGCTCATGGACCCCTCCTCGCGGTGACGGACGTTCCTGTTCGTGGGCGGTGCGTGTGGGGGTGGGGGCGCGCGGCGCGGGGCGGCTCCGGGTGGCGGGCGGGGCC
>DATCWZ010000594.1:0-2121 GCA_036566065.1 Streptomyces sp.
CCTGCGCGATCCGACCAGCACGACCAGCTTCTTCGCCCGCGTCACCGCCGTGTACAGCAGGTTCCGCTGGAGCATCATCCAGGCGCTGGTGGTGACGGGGATGACGACCGCCGGGTACTCGCTGCCCTGGGAGCGGTGGATGGTCATGGCGTAGGCGTGGGACAGCTCGTCGAGCTCGTCGAATTCGTACGGAATCTCCTCGTCCTCATCGGTCAGAACCGTCAGCTTCTGCTCGTCCGTGTCGAGGGCGGTGACGACGCCGACCGTGCCGTTGAAGACGCCGTTCGCTCCCTTGTCGTAGTTGTTACGGATCTGGGTGACCTTGTCGCCGATACGGAAGACCCGGCCGCCGAACCGCTTCTCCGGCAGGTCGGGGCGGCCGGGCGTGATGGCCTGCTGGAGCAGGCCGTTGAGATGCCCCGCACCGGCCGGGCCGCGGTGCATCGGGGCGAGAACCTGCACGTCACGGCGGGCGTCGAGGCCGAACTTGGCGGGGATGCGCCGGGCCGCGACATCCACCGCGAGCACCCCGGCGGCCTCCGTGTCGTCCTCCACGAAGAGGAAGAAGTCGGCCAGCCCCCGGGTCAGCGGCGGCACCCCGGAGTTGATCCGGTGGGCGTTGGTGACGACGCCGGACTGCTGGGCCTGGCGGAAGATCGTCGTCAGCCGGACGGCGGGAACGGGGCTGTCCTCGGCGAGCAGATCGCGCAGGACCTCGCCGGCGCCGACCGACGGCAACTGGTCGACATCTCCCACCAGCAGGAGATGGGCACCGGGTGCCACCGCCTTCACCAGCTTGTTGGCGAGCAGCAGATCGAGCATCGACGCCTCGTCGACAACCACCAGGTCGGCGTCGAGCGGCCGCTCCTTGTCGTACGCGGCGTCACCGCCCGGCTTCAGCTCCAGCAGCCGGTGCACGGTGGACGCCTCGGCCCCGGTCAGCTCGGACAGCCGCTTGGCGGCCCGTCCGGTCGGCGCGGCCAGCACCACCTTGGCCTTCTTGGCGCGGGCCAGCTCGACGACGGACCGTACGGTGAAGGACTTGCCGCAGCCGGGCCCGCCGGTCAGGACGGCCACCTTCCGGCTGAGCGCGAGCCGCACGGCCGCCTCCTGCTCCGGCGCCAGCGTGGCCCCCGTACGCCGCGCCAGCCAGGCCAGGGCCTTGTCCCAGTCCACGTCCTGGAAGGCGGGCATCCGGTCCTCCGGCGTACGCAGCAGCCGGCGCACCTGGGCGGCGAGCGAGATCTCGGCCCGGTGGAAGGGGACCAGATACACGGCTGTCACGGGCTGCCCGTCCTCCGGTCCTGGAACCTTCTCCCGCACGACACCCTCCGGCTCCTCGGCGAGCTCGGCGAGGCACTCGATGACCAGGCCCGTATCGACCTGGAGCAGCTTGACCGCGTCGGCGATCAGCCGCTCCTCGGGCAGGAAGCAGTGGCCCTGGTCGCTGGACTGCGACAGCGCGTACTGCAGGCCCGCCTTGACCCGCTCGGGACTGTCGTGCGGAATGCCGACGGACTGGGCGATCCTGTCCGCGGTGAGGAAGCCGATGCCCCACACATCGGCGGCCAGCCGGTAGGGCTGGTTCTTCACGACGGAGATCGAGGCGTTCTCGTACTTCTTGTAGATACGGACGGCGATGGACGTCGAGACGCCGACGCTCTGCAGGAAGATCATGACTTCCTTGATCGCCTTCTGCTCCTCCCAGGCGGCGGCGATCATCCTGGTCCGCTTCGGTCCGAGGCCCGGCACCTCGATGAGCCGTTTCGGCTCCTTCTCGATGATGTCCAGCGTGTCCACGCCGAAGTGCGTGGTGATCCGGTCCGCCATGACGGGGCCGATGCCCTTGATCAGACCGGAGCCGAGGTAGCGCCGGATGCCCTGGATGGTGGCGGGCAGGACGGTGGTGTAGTTCTCGACGGTGAACTGCCGTCCGAACTGCGGATGCGATCCCCAGCGGCCCTCCATGCGCAGCGACTCACCGGGCTGCGCGCCGAGCAGCGAGCCGACCACCGTGAGGAGATCCCCGCCACCGCGCCCGGTGTCGACGCGGGCGACGGTGTAGCCGTTCTCCTCATTGGCGTATGTGATCCGCTCCAGGACACCTTCGAGGACCGCCAT
>DATCWZ010000755.1:0-2190 GCA_036566065.1 Streptomyces sp.
CAACCCCGGCTTTCTGGCCCTCCACAACACCCAGCAGCCGGTGATCCCGATGTTCACGACGCTGAAGGAGCTGCGGAGGTACGCGGGCAAGGAGTCCAAGTACTTCGTGATCACCGGCGCCGAGGTGATCGACCTGCTGCCGACCGGCTACGGCTTCGTCCTGGACATGGAGGGCGAGCACCGCATGGTCTTCGACGCCAAGGCGGTGGAGCAGATGGTCGACTTCGCCATGCGCCGCATGTACGGGTAGGCGCGACGGCCCGGTGCCGCCCGGAGAAGGGGTCCTTGCCGAATGGTACGGACCCCTTTTGTTCTGCTTTGTGCTGCTCGGGAATACGGGATGCCTTGCAGGATGTTCACTGTTCAACTAAATTGGCTCCCAGGACAATCCCGGAGGTGGCTCCCATGCCCGCAGTGACCGTCGAAAATCCACTGACCCTGCCCAAGGTCGCCGCCCCGGCCGATGCGGCCGCCCGTCCGGTGCTCGCCGTCACGACCGCGCCGAGCGGTTTCGAGGGTGAGGGGTTCCCGGTCCGGCGTGCATTCGCCGGCATCAACTACCAGTACCTCGATCCGTTCATCATGATGGATCAGATGGGTGAGGTGGAGTATCAGCCCGGGGAGCCGAAGGGTACCCCCTGGCACCCGCACCGCGGCTTCGAGACCGTCACGTACATCATCGACGGGATCTTCGATCACCAGGATTCCAACGGCGGCGGCGGCACCATCACCAACGGCGACACGCAGTGGATGACGGCGGGGGCGGGCCTGTTGCACATCGAGGCACCGCCGGAGCACCTGGTCGTGTCCGGCGGCCTCTTCCACGGCCTCCAGCTCTGGGTGAACCTGCCGGCCAAGGACAAGATGATGCCTCCGCGCTACCAGGACATCCGCGGCGGCAACGTCCAGTTGCTGACCACGCCCGACGGGGGCGCGCTGCTGCGGGTCATCGCCGGTGAGCTGGACGGCCATCAGGGGCCCGGCGCCACGCATACACCGATCACGATGATCCACGCCACGGTCAGTCCCGGCGCTGAGCTCACCCTGCCGTGGCGCGAGGACTTCAACGGCCTGGCGTACGTCCTCGCGGGGCGCGGCGCGGCGGGCGAGGAGCGCCGGCCCGTTCGCATGGGGCAGGCGGCGGTCTACGGCACGGGCTCCTCGCTGACTGTCCGCGCGGACGAGAAGCAGGACGGCAACGCCCCGGACCTGGAGGTCGTGCTGCTCGGCGGCCGTCCGATCCGTGAGCCGATGGCGCACTACGGGCCGTTCGTGATGAACACCCAGGCCGAGCTCAAGCAGGCGTTCGCGGACTTCCAGTCGGGGCTCCTCGGCACGGTGCCCGCTGTCCACGGGATGTGACAAAGGGTGCGTCCACGTACGGGTGACGGCCCGTCACTCGTACGGCTGTGCGGGCGGGACACCGTGTACCGCCCGTGATCGGGTGGAAGGGTGTCCCCCCAGAAGCCACTCCTGCCCGACAGTGCGCGGCGGACGGCCGCCTGGTGCGGAGTGCTGCTCCTGGTGGCGGGCGTGGCGGCCGTGGCCGTCTGGCTCTGTGTGGTGCTCAAGACGGCGGTCACCCCGGTCCTCCTCGCACTGCTCGGTACGGCGCTGCTCGGCCCCGTCCACCGCTGGCTGACCGCCCACCGGGTCAACCGGTCGGTGGCCGCCGGGCTCACCTGCGCCGCGCTCGTCGCGGTGGTCGGAGGCGCCGGGTACATCGTGGTGACCGCGCTCGTGGACACCGGCGGGCAGATCGTCGACTCGCTGAAGGACGCCGGGCAGTGGGTCATCGACCACTTCGGCCTCGCGGGCGCCGCCAATGTGGACGACCTCGCCGACAGTGCCAAGAACCTCATCGAGAAGTTCGGCGCCAGCGCCGCGGGCGGGCTTCTGACCGGGATCAGCGTGGTCGGCACGCTCGTCGCCACCGCCGTGCTGGCCCTGCTGCTGACGTTCTTCTTCCTGCGCGACTCCGACCGGGCCGCCGACCTGGCCCACTCCCTCGCCCCGCGCGGCACCGGCGATCTCGTCGAGGCGATGGGGCGCCGGGCGTTCGAGGCGGTCGAGGGCTTTATGCGCGGCACCACGTTCATCGCCCTGATCGACGCCCTGTGCATCACCGTGGGCCTGCTGGTGCTGCGGGTCCCCGGGGCCGTGGGGCTCGGCGCGCTCGTCTTCGTCGGC